>JANMGI010000274.1:0-13152 GCA_031374565.1 Paracoccaceae bacterium
CCCGCGCCACGTCACGCATCAGGACCGGCACGCCGCCCACGGCACGGATCGGAACGATTTCAAGGTCGGCGATCCCGCCCAGATAGCCGCATCCGCGCGCCACGAATTCGAACTCCGACAGCTCGACCGTGCGCCCGCCGGAGTCCATGTTGCGGGCACCGACAGCCTTGTCGATTTCGGACCGGGTGATGCCAAATGCCCGCATCCGCACTGGATCGACGGTGATCGAGTATTGCTTGACGAAGCCACCGACGCAGGCCACTTCCGACACACCATCGGCCCGGCTGATCGCAAAGCGCATCACCCAGTCCTGCAAGGACCGCAACGCGGCAAGGCTCAGGTATTCCGGAACGCGGGACCGCGCCCAGTAGGGGTCCACCCCATCCTCGGAAATCACATAGACAAAAGAGATGCCAAAGAACGAAACCCCCCGCACCACGCGCGATAGCGGCACGGTCAGCATGGCCGACGTCAGGGGATAGGTCACCTGATCCTCGACCACCTGCGGGGCTTGCCCGGGATACTCGGTCAGCACGTTCACTTGCGCGTCGGACAGGTCCGCGATGGCGTCGATGGGCAGGGTGCGCAGCGACCAGACCTCCGCCGCCACGGTGACGGCGGTGGCGAACAGGACCAAAAGGACGTTCCGGGCCGACCATGCGATGATCCGGGCGATCATTGGTCGGCCTCCGGCGCGGACAGGGCAGCAACGGCTGCGTTCAGGTTGCTTTCCGCGTCGATCAGGAATGTGGCCGTGCTGACCACCCTGTCGCCTGCCGCAACGCCGCTGGCGATCTCGATCATCCCGCCACCCCGACGTCCCACCTTCACCGGTTCAGGCCGGAACCGCCCATAGCCCAGATCGAGGATCACCACCTGCCGGTCCCCGGTGTCGATCACCGCCCATTCGGGCACCTGAACCACAGGCGTCTGCCCCAGAATGACCTCGACTTCGGCAAACATGTTCGCCCGCAGGCAGCCCTCCGGGTTTGGCAGCTCGATGCGCAGCTTGCCCGTGCGGGTCGTCATGTTAAGTTCAGGATGAATCAGATCGATCCGGCCAGTCATCGGCTCATCGGGAAGGCCGCGAAAGCTGACGCGCACCTCTGCCCCGGTCGTCACCTCCATCAGCGCGGATTGCGGCACTTCGGCAATGACCGGACGGTCGAGGTGTCGGCGATGCGGAACAAGGCTTCGCCCGCCTTTGACATCATGCCCTCGACGGCCATCCGTTCCAGAACCACGCCGCTGCGCGGGGCAGTGATCGGAATGCTGACGCCAGACTTACCCTCGGCCGCAATCTCGGGCGAATACAGCGTCACCAACGGCGCACCTTCCGCAAACGATGCCGGTGGTCACATCGGCGACGGTTTCGATGTACGCATCTGCACGCAGCGAAATGACGCTGATCCGCCGCTCGTCCAGCGCCACGATCCCCGGTGCGCGCAGTGACGCTGCAAGACGGGCCAGCACTGCCTGTGTGGTGCGAACACCCGTGCGTTGCAGCTTTCCCGGCGAGATGGTCACCGATCCGTCGTCATGACCCTCGCCCGCGCAGACAGAGATATAGTCCATCCCCGTCGAATCCTGCTTCGGCTCCGGCGAGGTGTCGGCCAGTCCCATCGGGTTGCGGTAATATAGGATCGCGCGCCCGTCTCCGGCGACAGGCGCGGGCGGGGTGACGAGGTCCAGCGAGATGTCCTCGCTGGCAAGTACCGGCAGAAACGCCCGGCCCTCCGACGTTGCTGCTTTTATGGCAGACCATTCCGGCAACCCGTCCGGATGCCACCAGTAGATGACCGCCCCGGCCGGTGCAGGGTCCGGCGTTTCGGCAGCCCAGCGCCCCAAAAGCATCGTCACCTGGATCACGGCGGCCTCCCGCAGAGACTCCACCGTGATGCCCCGCCCGCCTGCGCTCAGCGCACCCCAGGCGGCGGCACCCGCCACCACGCCGAACGCCAGCACTCTCGACGCACCGCTCATGGTTCGGCAAGAAGCTCGATCTCGGCCAAGACGGTGTCCGGCTCGCCCTGCACTTTGGCCCCGACCGAAGACCTCAATCCACCGGCCATCGTCAGATCCGTGGCGAAGCGGTAGGTTCCTGGCACCTCGGAGGGCAGCGCCGTGACGGGTGTGGTCATCGTCGCCTTCCCGTCCGGGGCCATGTCCATACGGGTGGCATAGATCACCGCCCCATCGACCGGCGCGCCGGTCAGAAGGTCAGTCAGGCGGACTTCAAGGATCGCGCCTGACCCGACGAGATGTGCGCCGGACACGAGATCGAAGCGATAATCGGCTGCATCGGCCAAAGCAGCGGACGCCGTCAGCGAAAGCGCCAATGCGGCTCCGCGACAGCGGAAGGACGGTGTGTGCATTTTGAAAGACCCAGGTTGATTGGGCAAGACAGCACCTCGTGCGCCTATCGAGCACAAGTGCACGCGGCAGGGTCAGATGCGGGGAGGTCGCTTCAACGTTTCCAGATGCAGACCGACCAAACACCATGGCGGGTCAGCACCCTGTGCATCACCTGCGACGTCACTGGACAGATGGACAAAGGGCAAGGGCATGACCAACCACACACTGCCGGTCGCACAGCGCATCATCACCCCGCGGGCCATGTCACAAGCTGCATCCTGCGGACACTCATCTTCACAGCACGGCATCGACGGCATCGCCATTTCCGTGGTCAGGGCAGTTGCAGGCTGAAACTCACGGTCGCAAGAACCAGCGCAAAGACGATGCGTGTGACACTGCCCAGTCATGGCCCCTGACCCAAGCCCGATGTTTCTGCAAATGGATTTGCTCTAAACACCATGTCGCATCTATCATAGGGTCTTGACCGTCACGTCCGCTTCACAGGCGATCAGCTGGCCAATCCAAACCCCACATCAAAGGGTATCAAGCCCGGACGGCACCAAGGGTGTCGAGCGCCTTGCAGATCACCGTAAAGCCGATGATCGCGTCTATGATGAACGGGTTGATGCCGACGTTGAACCAGACGCCCAAAGGTAATTTTGTCGAATGGCCCATGGCAAACATCGTCAGTCAGGTGCGGTTGCCCTCATCCCTGATGTGCCAGACCAAGGATATGAAGCAGATGGCGCGCGGCCTGATGGTTCAGGTTTCAATCTCCACGAGCCGATGGTCTGACCTGCACAGCGCATGATCCCCCAGCACCTCGATCACCCGGCAGTCCGCGATCCGCCCTCCTGCGCATTGCGCGACCATGCGTTCCAGTTCCGCCTTCAGGACCCTCAGCCGCGCTAGACGGCTTTCGACCTCGGCCAACTGCGCCCTGGCGATGGCATCGGCGGCCGCGCAGGACTGGTCGGGATTGTCCGACAGGCTGAGCAGATCGCGGATCGCCTCAAGCGTGAAGCCCAGATCGCGGGAGTGTCGGATGAACGCCAGCCTTTCCATGGCCTTGTGGCTGTAAAGGCGCTGGTTGCCCGAACTGCGTTCCGCTTGCGCCAGAAGACCGATCTGCTCGTAGTAGCGGATGGTCGGCACCTTCACTCCGGCCCGTGCCCCCAACTTTCCGATGGTCAGCATGAGATTCCCCTTGAACCTATAGTTGCTAGAGACATTAGAAGCCTGTTCGATGAAGGCAATGGCCTATCCGGGCAAAGGGAAGACAATGGCAACGACAGCATCCGGTTCAACGACCGACTGTGACTGGACCGTGTCGGGAATGGACTGCGGGTCCTGCGCGACCAAGGTCAAGGATGCGGTCGGTCGCCTGCCCGGCGTCACCGGCGTTGAGGTCGGGTTGATGACCGAACGCCTGCGTCTGACGCTGGACGAAGGCAAGACCAGCCGCGACAAGGTTGAAAGCACAGTCAAGTCGCTGGGATACGGCATCGGGCCACGCAAGACCGGGGCGAAGAAGGACTTCGTTATGCCAGTTGAAACGTCTGAGGTCGGGCATGGCGACGACCATGCAGGTCATGACCACGCACCCACGGCGGCCGCAACCAAAGACAACGACAGCGGCCACGGCAGTCCCGGCCATGTGCACGACGATCCTGCAGATCGCGGCAAGCGCTGGTATGAAACCGGCAAGGGCAGGCTGGTCATTTTCACCGCGCTCTTGCTCGGCGTGGCCTGGATCGTTCAATATCTGGCCCCCCAGGTGGGCAAATGGGCCTTTGTCGCTGCCTGTCTGATCGGCGTCGCCCCAGTGGCGCGACGCGCTTTCGCGGCCCTGCGCATGGGCCAGCCCTTCACCATCGAAAGCCTGATGACGGTCGCAGCCATCGGCGCGTTGTTCATCAATGCGGCCGAAGAGGCGGCGCTGGTGGTGTTCCTGTTCGCCGTGGGCGAGGTGCTCGAAGGCGTGGCAGCCGGTAAGGCGCGCGACGGCATCCGGGCGCTGGCCAACCTGGTGCCCAAAACCGCCCAGCTGGAAATTGACGGCAAAACCCGGGAAGTTCCCGCTGGCAGCCTGGCCGTCGGCCAGACCGTTCTTGTCCGCCCCGGCGACCGCATCCCGGCCGATGGCGAGATCACCGAAGGCACCTCGGGCGTCGATGACAGCCCGGTGACGGGCGAAAGCGTGCCAGTGACCAAGGGGCCGGGCGACACTGTCTTTGCAGGCTCGATCAACACCGAGGCGGTTCTGCGCGTGCGGGTGACCAAAGGCCCGGAAGACAACACCATCGCCCGCATCATCCGGCTGGTCGAGGAGGCCGAGGAGGCCCGCGCTCCGACCGAACGCTTCATCGACCGCTTCAGCCGCTGGTACATGCCCGCCATCGTCGCCGTCTCGGCGCTGGTCGTGCTGGTGCCTCCGCTTGCCTTCGGTCAACCGTGGGACACCTGGGTCTACCGGGGTCTTGCGCTCCTTTTGATCGGATGCCCCTGCGCGCTGGTCATTTCGGTCCCCGCTGCCATCGCCTCGGCCCTGTCCACCGGCGCGCGACGCGGGTTGCTGATGAAGGGCGGCGCTGTGATCGAGGCCGCAGCCAAGGTCAGCCGCATTGCCTTTGACAAGACCGGCACGCTGACCCACGGGCGTCCCCGCGTCACCGATCTGATCCCCTTCGGCACCACCACCGAGGCCGAACTTCTGGCCGTGGCTGCCGGGGTAGAGACAGGGTCCGGCCACCCCCTCGCCGTGGCCATCCTGACCAAGGCCAGGGACTCCGGGGTCGATGCCCTGCCCTCTCGCGATGCGAAGGCACTGCTGGGCAAGGGTGTCACCGCCACGGTTGGCGACGCTGCGGCCTGGGTCGCCTCGCCGCGCTATGCCATGGAAAACGGCGGACTCGATGGGCTGGGCCTGCGGCAGGCGACGGTCTTCGAGGAAGACGGCAAGACCGCCGTTGCAGTGTTCCGCGAACAAACCCCGCTCGGCCTGATCGCCATGCGCGATGAGCCGCGGGCGGATGCGCCCGAAGCCGTGCGCCAGTTGAAGGCGATGGGCATCATCCCGGTGATCCTGACCGGCGACAACCCACGCACAGCGGCGGCTATCGCAGGTGGGCTGGGGATGGAATTCCAGGCCGACATGATGCCCGAAGACAAGCTGAACTTCATCAAGACCATGAAGGAGCGCGGCGGCGTGATGATGATCGGCGACGGCATCAACGACGCACCCGCGCTGAAACAGGCCAGCGTCGGCGTGGCGATGGGATCGGGCACCGATGTGGCGCTGGAAACTGCCGACGCAGCCATCCTGCGTGACCGCGTGACCGACATTCCCGCCACGATCCGGCTGTCGCGCGCCGCGATGGCCAACATCCGGCAGAATGTGACCCTCGCGCTTGGGCTGAAAGCCGTGTTCCTTGTGACTTCGGTCTTCGGCCTCACCGGCCTCTGGATCGCGATCATGGCCGATACCGGTGCCACCGTTCTGGTGACGCTCAACGCGCTGCGCCTGCTGCGCTTCAACCCCGAGCGCGAGGTCTGATGTACCGTTGCCCGCCAGATGAACCGCTCCGCATCACGACCGCGCGACGAATGCCGCGAACAGCGCAAGCGTCCGTGCGCTCACATGATGTTCGATCCCCTCGGCGTCCCGCTCGGCCGTCTCTGCGTCCAGCCCGAGACTCAGCAGGAATCGCAGCACGATGTCGTGCCGGTGGTGGCACTCGCTGGCCAGCGCCCTGCCCTTTTCGGTCAGAAACACCGACCGGTACTTGGCCCTGGTGATCAGGCCGTCGCGGGCAAGCCGGTCCAGCGTCTTGGCCACCGTCGGGGCGGTAACACCCATGCGTGCTGCGATATCCACGGGGCGCGCCTCTCCCTGCGCGTGGATCAATTCGCCGATCAACTCGACATAGTCTTCCGCCAGTTCGCGGCTGCGCGCCGCCCGGACACCCTGGAAGGCCTCCGCGCGCCGGTCGGGAGAGCGGTCTTCGCCAAGTGTCGGCGATTGGTGATCCGAATGGTCCTGCATCGTCGCATCAGTCTTGCACGATCCGGGTTGACAGGCAAACGCTGCGGGCAGATTGTTAGCCTTGTCTAACATTTCGTGCCAAGACTTTGGTGCCTGTCCGGGAAAGTGTCACACATGCCTGCCGACGATGTCACCTCGGTTGATCCATCACGGCGGGCGTTGCTGGTCGCGGGGCTTGCGGCGGCCAGCGGCGCAGCCATCGCGTCCGGGACGGCACGCTCCCAGACGGCACCTGATCCAATGGCCGGACACACCATGGCTTCGATGACCATCGACCCCTACGCCGCCCCGATGCCGGGCATGGCGCATGGCAACATGACCACCGTGGGCCGGGTCGATCATGTGAAGAACGGCTTCAACCCCACCGCAATGCTGTCCGACTGGGACACCGGGCGGACCGAACTGCTGCCCGATGGCCGCACCTTGCGCACCTTCGAGGTCGAGGCCCGTGACAAGGAAATCGAGATCGCCCCCGGTATCTTCTTTCCCGCCTGGACCTTCAACGGTCGTGTCCCCGGCCCGGCACTGCGCGCAAAGGAAGGCGAAAAGTTGCGGATCATCTTCCGCAACTACGGCTCGCATCCCCATTCGATGCATTTCCACGGCATCCATGCCGCGCGGATGGATGGGGTTGCGGGGTCCGGGCTGATCGGCCCGGGCGAAGAATTCGTCTATGAGTTCGACGCCAAACCCTTTGGCTGTCACCTCTACCACTGCCACGCGCTGCCACTGAAGCGGCACATGCACAAGGGCATGTATGGTCTGTTCGTGATCGACCCCGACCCGGCGCGCCAGACCGATCCGGCCCTCGCCGCCGTTGCAGCCTCTCGCGTGCTGGGCAGCCCCGAGAACGCGGGCTGGCAAGAGCTGGCAATGGTGATGAACGCCTTCGAAACCAATTTCGACACTGCAAACGAGGTCTATGCCGTCAACACCGTGGGGCAGGCCTACATGAACGACCCGATCCGCATCGACAAGTCCAAACCCATCCGGGTCTACCTGCTGAACGTGACCGAGTTCGACCCGATCAACTCGTTCCACCTCCACGGCAATTTCTTCAACTACTACGACACCGGAACGCAGCTGACCCCCACTTTGCGCACCGTCGACCTGATCACCCAGTGCCAGGCGCAGCGCGGCATCCTCGAATTCTCCTTCGCCGAGCATGAAGACGGCATGTACATGTTCCACGCCCACCAGTCGGAATTCACTGAACTGGGCTGGGTCGGTATGTTCGACGTTCGGGGTCCGGGGGCATGAGCGACCAGACCCAACCCACCCGCCCCGCTGTCACGCGCCTTTTGCTGGTGCTGCTCCCGCTGGCGGCAATTCTGGGAGCATTCGTCTGGATTGCCTCGCTTGATCCCCTGCGCGGCTTCAACAACGGGGCGCCTCCGGTCGAATCGCTGACCATCGAGCGCACCGTTCTGGACGAGACCGGCATCACCCTGACGGTCCGCGCGGGCGGATCCGAGGCGATGAACATTGCGCAAGTCATGGTCGATGACGCCTACTGGACCTTCCTTCAGGACCCGACCGGGCCAATCTCTCGCGGCAGCGCCGTTCGTCTGCGGATCCCCTATCCTTGGGTCCTGGCCGAGGCGCACACCGTCACGCTTGTCACCAACACAGGCACCACATTCAACCACCTGATCGCGGTCGCCGTTCCGACGCCCAAGCCACAGGCCGGCCAGTTGCGGCTTCAAGCGCTGGTCGGGGCGCTGGTCGGGCTGTTGCCGGTGGCGCTGGGTCTGATGTTCTATCCCGCGATGCGCGGCTTTGGTCGCAACGGCATGAACTTCGTACTGGCACTGACGGTCGGCATGCTGGCCTTCCTTCTCTTGGACATGATGGGCGAAGCCACCGAACTTGCCGCAGCGGCGGCGGCAATGTTTCAGGGTTCCGCCATGGTCTGGTTGTCGGCTCTGGCCAGTTTCCTCGTGCTCATGGCCATCGGGCGCTGGCATGGTCGGCCCGAGGGGCTGGCGCTGGCCTTCTACATCGCACTTGGAATCGGGCTGCATAACTTTGGCGAGGGGCTGGCCATCGGCGGGGCGTTCGCTGCCGGGGCGGCGGGCCTCGGCACCTTCCTCGTCCTCGGCTTCGCACTGCACAACGTGACCGAGGGCATTGGCATCGCCGCGCCAATGCTGCGCATCCGTCCGCCACTCTGGGGCTTCGCCGCACTGACATTGCTGGCCGGCGGCCCCGCCGTGCTTGGCATCTGGGTCGGCAGCCTTGCCTATGCGCCGCAGTGGCAGGCCTTGGCACTTGCCATCGGCGCCGGTGCCATCCTGCAAGTGATGGTCGAGGTCACGGCCTATCTGCAACGCCAGAACAAGGACCGGCAGGCGATCCTGTTCTCTCCGGCTGTCCTTGGTGGATTCCTTGGGGGGGCTGCCTTCATGTACGCGACGGCGGCACTGATCAAGGTCTGACGGGGTCGGCAATCGGGCGCCCGGTGCGTCATGCCCAGCGACGGTGTCACCTGCCTGGTCCTATGCGACCATGTGCGCGACCAGTCCGGTCCATGCCGCAGGCTGTCTTACCCGCAGACGCACAGACCCCAGGGGCGCCCGGGAAAGCCTTGCAAACGGCGGAATGGCCAAACGCAAGCCACCCCGCCTCCCTTGGACGTGCTCTCACATTCCCTTGGCCGCCAGCCAGGCCTTCATCTGCCCGATTTCGGCTTCCTGAGCCGCAACCACCCCTTCGGCCAGCTTGCGGATCTCCGGGTCCTTGCCATACTTCAGTTGCACCTGCGCCGTTGCGACCGCCGCCTCGTGGTGCGGGATCATCCCCGTCACGAAGTCAACATCGGCGTCCCCGGTATAGGGCACCATCATGTCGGCCATCATCTTGTCCATCGAAGCGGCATAGCCCATGACCGCCGGGTCATCGGCCAATTCCGGCGGAATCATCGCGGTCTGGCTCATCATTGCCATGCCGGAGTGGTCCATCCCTGCCATGTCATCCGTCTGGGCGTAGACAAAAGTTCCGCCTGCGACCACCGCGGCAAGCACCGCACCGATTGCGATCTTCTTCATGGTCATTTCCTTTTTGTGCTGATTTTGAAAGGGTGGCGTCACGCAGGTGCGTAACCGACTTCAGTCAAGGCTGCGGCCAACCGCTCGCGGGGGACTGCTGACGTGACATCGACCTTGTGGCTGCCAGGGTCTGCACTGACTTCGGCAGTCGGATCGACCGACTGGATGGCCTTGGTCACGCTGCGCACGCAGCCGCCACAGGTCATGTTTTCAATATGGAACTGCATGAGTGCCTCCTTAAGGTTTCGCCTCATACGTAACCAGATACGGCTTCCCACCGTTGTAAGGTCAAGCGCACAATGCCGTGATGATAAAGTTGACCTCACCCCTTGACCTTCCCATCATGGGAAGCCCTATCTCTATCAGCGGAAACACCCCGGAAGGAGTCCCGCGATGAACATGCAGACAACACAGCCGTCCGTTCCCGGCACAGGTCGCATGGTGATCGACGTCGAGGGCATGACCTGCGCCTCTTGCGTCGCACATGTCGAACGGGCGCTGAAGGCGGTGCCGGGGGTGGCGACGGCATCGGTCAACCTTGCAACCGAACGCGCAGAAGTGACCGGCCCGGCGCTGGACCTCGCAGCCCTTGTGCAGGCGGTCAAAGGGGCAGGCTACGACGTGCTCGCGCGGCCCGTCGATCTCGTCATCGAGGGGATGACCTGCGCGTCCTGCGTGGCGCGGGTGGAACGGGCACTCAAATCGGTGCCGGGCGTGACCTCTGCTGTCGTCAATCTGGCGACCGAGCGGGCAACGGTGACGGGATCGGCCGACCTTGCGGCGCTGACCCGCGTGGTGGCAGACGCAGGCTATGAGGCCCGCGCCGCCGCCCCGGCCATTGCTGCGACCGACGAGATGACAGCGAAGAAGGCCGCCGAGGAGGTCACGCTGAAACGCAACGTCCTGATCGCCGCCGCCCTGTCGCTGCCGGTTTTCGTGCTGGAAATGGGGTCGCACCTCTTCATGTGGGTCCACATGGCGGTCGTGAACACCATCGGGATGCAGACCAGCTGGTATCTGCAATTCGCCCTGACCTCCGCCGTCCTCTTCGGCCCTGGCCTGCGCTTCTTCAAGAAGGGCCTGCCCGCACTTGCCCGCCTCGCCCCCGACATGAACAGCCTGGTCGCCGCCGGCGGTCTCTGGCCAAGCTTCGGGATCCTGCTGTCCCCGATCTTCGCCGCCGCCGCGATGGCCTTGTCCTCGGTCTTTGTCCTAGGCAACGCGCTGCGCCTGCGCCGCTTCGCCCCAACAGGAGTGACACCATGAACATCGGTGATGCCGCCAAGGCCTCCGGCGTCTCGGCCAAGATGATCCGCTACTACGAATCCATCGCCCTCATCCCTGCGCCCAATCGGACCGGGTCGGGGTATCGCGTCTATTCCCCCACCGAAGTGCAGATGCTGCGCTTCATCCGCCGGTCCCGCGACCTTGGCTTTCCGGTCGGCAAGATCGAAGAGCTTCTTGCCCTCTGGCGCGACCGGACCCGCCACAGCGCGGATGTGAAACGTCTCGCGACCGACCAGATCGACGGGCTAGAGCGCCGCGTGCGCGAGATGCAGGCCATGATCGACACCCTGCGCCACCTCGCAGACGCCTGCTGCGGCGATCACCGGCCCGACTGCCCGATCCTGGCCGACCTCGGACGCGGCCCCTGACCTTCGCTGCGGTCAGCCCCGCGAAGGCGGGGATGACAAGTAGGTCGGGGCCTGCCCGGATTCCAATCCCACCCCGTAGGTCGGGGCCTGCCCCGACTCCAATCGTACCCAGTAGGTCGGAGCCTGCCCCACCTCCCTTGCCGAACACAGGGCCGCGCCCTCCCTCGGGCGGGCGCGGGCCACGGTCGACGGAGGCGCTTTATGGTGCCACAACTCCCAAAGAAGTTCGGGTGACCGAAGTTGCAAAAGCGCCCTCCCGGGGGGGTGATGAGCGATCAGAAATCCTCCAGTGGAGGATTTCCGCGAAGAACGCCCGGCACGGTAGGCCGGGCAGTGGGGAGGGCGCGGCCCGGCGGCGCAAGCGCCTTGATTCCGGGCCAGGGGGCGCATCCTTCGGATCATTTCTAGGCCAGCCCATCGTAGGGTGTGTTACAGCGCACCACCCCGTGTAAAACTGGACTCGCACCCCCATATGCACTATCTTCGCCGTATGAACAGCATCCCGCCCACACCCCTGATATCGGAAGAAGAGCTTCGCATCGCCGAAGCCCGCCTTGACTCATTTGATCGGGACGGCTTGGGCCACACGCTGGACTCCGTTCGCCAATGGGCCGCTGCACGCGCCAAAGACCCAGCCGCGCCATGCCCGACGCCTACTCGGTTGCGCTAAGTCCCGGCGCGTTGTCCGACCTCGACCGTCTGGATCGCTTTCTTCGAGAGAAGAACCCGCCCGCCGCTGACAGGATGTTGACCACATTCAACACGGCCTTCGAGCGCCTTGCGGAAAATCCCTTCGACAATCCCGTACTCGCAACCACCACCCTCCGTGCCCGTATTGCGCGTTTCGGCAAAGGTAGCTACGTTTGCCTTTATCGAGTGCAAGAGTACGATGTCATTGTCGCACGACTCTTCCACGCAAGAGAGAACTGGCAGGCTTGGGATGCCAG
Organism: Paracoccaceae bacterium; assembly: GCA_031374565.1. Lineage (GTDB taxonomy): Bacteria > Pseudomonadota > Alphaproteobacteria > Rhodobacterales > Rhodobacteraceae > Tabrizicola. The sequence goes on from JANMGI010000274.1 coordinate 12,050, forward strand.
TGTAAGCTAATGAAAACGGTGGGGTGCCGGTCGTGCATGTTTTGGAGATCGGGAGTAGTTCGGCGGACATTTTTGAGATTTGAGGATAAATGAGTAGGTATTATCAGACTATTGGCCGAATTGGCGCGGGGCTTGCTGCTATCGGAGCCATGGCTTTACTGTTATGGCCCGACGACCTCACAAGGTTCCTAAATGGAGGGCCGCTGATTGCTTTCATCGGCCTACTCATGACGTGGGTCGCCGCAGAGATAAAGACTAGCGAGGAAATTCAACGTCGAAACTCAAGCGCAAACGACATTCGGCTGGCGCAACGACTTCTTGGCTACCATGCAGAGCAATTGAGAATCCTACTCAAGAACCATGACTTTTACTCTTCAATAGACACCCGATACTTGGATGATGCAAACCTGTTGTCTTCTGAATACCGCGTATCTAAGATTCTATTTCAAAATAAAAGGCTATCTGAAGGCTTAGAAAACTTCTTTCGAAACTTTGACCCGCTTCTTATGCACATTGCCACCCATACGGTTCCGACATTGATTGGAAAACACTCGCGGACAAGCTTCAAGAACAAGACAGATATTCTTAGCGAAACTGCGTTCTTGCACGAAAAAGAACTTATTGCCAAGGCGAATGAATTAGCCTCCACTGCATGGGACTCATTCGATGCTTTGGCGGTCAAAATACGCAGCGAGGTTCCCGAAGCTCTCTACGAAAAACTCGAAGTAGTTTGGTATACATCTGGTCGCGAAAGTTAGCCAGCAGTCGTATCCGCAGCTCGCGAGCAACCCCCCCTCACCGCACCAACGGACCGCCAAACACCCGTTCCTCCCCCTCCGCCGCCCCCTTCTGCGCCTGCTCCTGCGCTTTCGCCCTCACCCCCTCCACCACCGGCGGCCCGTCGTCCTCCCACGCCCCGCCCATCGCCTTCGCCACGTCCCCGAACGCGGGCTTCGGCCCGGCATGGGCCTCCTCCCGCTCCCGGTAATGCGCCAGCGTCTCGGCTCCCCGGATCACCCCCGCAAGGCGCGCATGCATGTAGCTTTTCAGCACGTCGTTCATTCGCGGCCCGTAGCCCTCGCCCATCGACTTGAAGAACTTCA
>JANMGI010000282.1:0-1772 GCA_031374565.1 Paracoccaceae bacterium
CAGCACCACGCTTCTGGGCGCGCGGAACTTTTCGACCCCCGCGCAGATCGACACGCTGGCGGCGGACGCCAAGGGCAGATTGGCTTCGGCGGTGGGCCTTCTGAATACGCAAGCCTCTGGCCGCGCAGTGTTTTCCGGCACGGCCACAGATACTGTCCCTCTGGGGTCGGTCGATGCCATGCTGACTGCGCTTCAAACCGCCGCGACCGGGGCCACGACCGCCGGACAGGTCTCGGCGGCGGTAAACGGCTGGTTTGCCGACCCGCTGGGGTTTGGCGCGTTCTATCAGGGAGGACCGGCGCTTTCAGCGGCCCCCATCGCTGCGGGAGAAGCGGCGGACCTGTCAACTACCGCAATGGACCAGGCCTTGAAGGACACGCTTGCGGGCTTTGCCATGGCGGCCCTGATCGACCGGGGGGCTTTGGCGGGCGACCCGATAGAACGCGCCCGGCTTGCCGCTACGGCAGGTCAGCAGTTGCTGTCGACGACGGATGCCCGGACGACGCTGGCTGCCCGGATCGGCACCGTAGAGGCACAGATCGAATCTGCCCGCACCCGCAACGGGGCGGAAGAGACAGCACTAGGTATCCTGCGGTCAGACATCGGCTCGGTCGATCCCTATGAGGCCGCAACCCGGCTGCAAACCGTGCAGTCGCAGCTTGAATCCCTTTACCTCGTCACCGCCCGCGTCTCGCGGCTTAGCCTTACGGAGTATCTGCGATGATCCGCTTTCTTCTAGCTCTGATCCTGACCGCCAGCTCTGCGATGGCAGAGCCGATCCGGATCAAGGACCTGGTCGAGTTCGACGGCGTGCGCGGCAACGATCTGGTGGGCTACGGGCTGGTCGTCGGCCTGAACGGCACGGGCGACGGGTTGCGGAACGCGCCCTTTACCGAAGAGATCATGGCCAACCTTCTGGAGCGGTTGGGGGCCAACGTGACGGGCGAAGAGTTCCGCCCGAAGAACGTGGCGGCGGTCTTCGTGACCGCGCAGCTGCCCCCGTTCGCGCGGGCCGGAGGGCGGATAGACGTGACCGTCTCGGCCATTGGTGACGCGAAAAGCCTGCTGGGTGGGACGCTGGTGATGACGCCGCTGAACGGGGCGGACGGGCAGATCTATGCGGTCGCGCAGGGCACGATCATCGCGGGCGGCATCGTGGCGCAGGGCGAAGGTGCCAGCGTGACGCAAGGCGTGCCGACAGCCGGGGTCATCCCCTCGGGTGCGCATGTGGAGCGCGAGGTGGAGTTCGACTTCGCCGGGTTGCCGGTTCTGCGGCTGGCGCTGAAGGCTGCGGATTTCACCACCGCCGAGCGGATCGAGCGGGCGGTGAATGCAGAATTCGGCACACGGGTCGCGCTGATGCAGGATGCGGGCACCGTGGCGGTGGATATCGAAGCGACGGGGATGGGCTCGCCCGCGCATGTGCTGGCCCGGATTGAGGGGATCATGGTCGAGCCGGAAACCCGGGCGCGCGTGGTGGTGGACCAGCGGTCGGGGACCATCGTGATGGGGGCCGACGTGCGGATCAGCCGGGTGGCGGTGGCGCAGGGCAACCTGACGCTGCGGGTCGAGGAAAGCCCCCTGGTCGTCCAGCCGAACCCGTTTTCAGAAGGCGAGACGGTGGTGGTCCCCCGGTCGAACGCCTCGATCGGCAAGGATGGAACCGGGCTGGCCGAGGTCAGCGGGGGGACCGATCTGGCCGAGGTCGTCGCCGGGCTGAACGCGCTGGGGGTGGCCCCGCATGACATGATCGACATCCTGAAAAGCATCAA
>JANMGI010000336.1:0-2750 GCA_031374565.1 Paracoccaceae bacterium
CAAGTTCAAGCCGTTCGCGGGATGACGCGCGAAGGTCGGTCGTCAGCGCGCGCGGCAAGGCATCGACCTCTCCTAAAGCCGTACGGGAAGCCAAGGCCAGAGGGCACTTACCCCCTACCTGCACCAGCCCTTTTCCCGCGATCAATGCGGCCTGCGCCCGACCAAGCCGTCTGAAGGCCAGGGCGAATTCGCCCACCTTGAACAGAAAGATCGTCAAGACTGCAGCGACAGCAAGCGCCAGAAGGCCCATGACTGCCTGCACCACCCAATGTGCCTTCAAGACCAGACTGACCAGATCCGTCTTGACCACCACCGATTCCCCGGCTGGGTCAATGATCGGGGTCGAGGCTACAGGCTGTGGATCGCCCACACTGGCGGTCGGCAGAACGGGTTCCGCTTCAACCTCGGTGCCCAGTTCGCCCAACGCCGGGGCCGTGCTGGACACGACAGGAGGGCCTGCGCCCTCCTGTGCCATGGCCGTCGCGGTCATCAGAAGAAAGCAAACCGTGGCGGCGCGTCCTACCATGTAAGGTTCTTTCCGACGGAAAGCTTGGCGTTCATCCCCTGGGCGCGGTCAAGCGACAGGTTGTTCTTGTAGTCGGCGTCAAACACGTTCTCGACCGTCAGCGTGACAACCATCCCCGCAAGTGCCCCGTCTTCGGGCATCCAGGTCACGAACAGGTCGTGGGTGTCATAGGCGGGCGTGTGGGTCGGTGTGATGGTGCCTGCCGCCGTCGTTGCGATCGAGTTCGTGGTGATCCCATCGTAGGAATAGGCGGTCCACCCGATGATCAGACCCTGATCGGGAAGCTTGGCGCCAAGCGTCAGAGTCACGTTTTCTGCCGGCGTGTCTGCAATGGTCAGACCATTCGCCGCCGGGTTCGGCATGTCGCGGTAGGCCGACTTGACGTTGCTGTAGCCCAGGCTGGCGAACCAGCGGTCGGCGTCATAGCTCGCTTCCATTTCGCCGCCCCAGATTTCTGCGGCCCGCACGTTTAGATATCGCGGGACCGCCCCCGTGGCGGCATTTGTCACGATCAGGTTTGACAGATCACTGTGGAAAACGGTGGCTTTCAGCCGAAGCGAGTCGCCCTCGGCAAACAGGCCTTCACGCTGATAGGTAACCCCCAGTTCAATCGAGTCTGCCGCTTCTTTCTTCAGGCTCAGGCTGGGCAACCGACCGCCATCGGTCGAGTAAAGCTCATCCAGCGTCGGCATCCGTTCGGTCCGGGCCAGCGTTCCGAAGACGCCCCAGGTGTCGTTCATCTTGTAAAGCGCCGACAGCTTGGGCGAAAATGCCTGATCCTCGACTGTGGTGCCACCCAGGGCTGCAGTCGCCACTGACGGAGTGCGGTCGCCAAAATCGATGCGCAAGCCCGGGATGATCGTCAGCCGTTCATTCCAGATGAATTCGCCCTGCGCATAGACGCCCAGTTTGCGGTCAGTGCCTTCGGGGTGGAAGCCCAATGGCCCAAGGGACGAGGTTGCCGTCCTCTCCTGTTCGGACATTTGAACGCCGAATGTCAGGAAGTTCTGCCAGTCGCCTGACGAAAGGTCACCGGTATTTTCGATCTTCAGCGTGGTTGTCGCATAGCCGAAGTCGCCCGGACAAAGAACCTGGAACGTCCCGGCGGCGCAGGTCAGTGCGCTGCCGGTGAAGTTGGCCTTCGAGAGGTCAGTTTTGGTATGGGACAGTTGCACGGTCAGGTCGAGCAGGTCATTCGCCGCAAAGCGGTGGTTCCAGGTCACCGTCGCGGTGTCATCGACGGCGTGGATGTCGGCAAAGCCGAAAGACGGGATTGTCGCCGCCCCACCTGTCTGCGCCACAGCCGCACGATCCAGATCGCTGTCGGTCCGCGACAGGGCCAAAGTCAGGGTCTGGTCGGCGTCATTGCCGAAGGTGAGCTTTCCCTTGAACAGACCGGATACCGCTTCATGCGCCGTTCCAGCCAGAACCGTTCCGGCGCCGTCGGTTTTGTCGTTGCCCTGGCTGGTATTCAGGGCCAGCAGGAAATCTGCATTCCCGACGCGGTGGGCGTAGATGACGCCAAGTTTTGTCACGTCGCCGTTGCTTTCATAGCCGCCCTTGAACCGCAGCGCCGAGGTCTCGCCTTCGGACAGATAGTCGCCTGCATCCTTGGTGGTGAAGGCAATGACGCCGCCGATGGTCCCCGACCCATATAGTGTCGACGATGCCGGGCCGCGCAGGATCTCCACCCGCTTGAACAGCTCCAGATCGCCGAAGAAGCTGCCCATCCGATACTGCTCGAAGAATTTCGGCGCACCGTCGACGACGACCTTGATCCGTTCTTCCGACGCCGTCTGCTCGCTGTTTCCGATCCCGCGGATGTTGAAGGCTTGGCCCATCGGACGGGCCGAGGCCCCGGCGGCCTGCACCCCCGGCACGCCTTTCAGGACATCGCCGATGCCGCTGGGTTGCTTGCGGTCAAGATCGTCCTGCTCCAGCGCCGTGACCGCCTGTGGCGTGTCGATGGCAACCTTGGCAGTGCCGGTGCCGAAGATGATTCGGCCGAGCAGCTGGAAGACGTTTTCCTCAGCGTCCTGGGCAACCGCTGGGGCGGCACACACCGCGAGGATGGTTGCGGTGCAAAGCAGGCAGGCACGGGTGCCAGGCAGGCAGCGGATCGACATGGGTAGTCCCTTCGGGGTCTTTGTCTGCGGAAGGGCTGGCCATTGCCTGATCGGCGGGCTGGCGGCAGAAGATTCTGACTTGATCTGACAGGAATTGG
>JANMGI010000382.1:0-6317 GCA_031374565.1 Paracoccaceae bacterium
AGGATTTTCGAAAATCCTTCGTGTCCGTCGTCAGGCGCGCAGCACCGAGCGCCCGGCGTATTCCGCCGTCTCGCCCAGCATTTCCTCGATCCGGATCAGCTGGTTGTATTTTGCCAACCGGTCCGACCGGCTCAGCGACCCTGTCTTGATCTGCCCGCAGTTCGTGGCAACCGCCAGATCGGCAATCGTCGCATCTTCCGTCTCGCCCGACCGGTGGCTCATCACGTTGGTAAACCGCGCTCGGTGCGCCATATCGACTGCCTGCAGCGGTTCGGGCAGCGTGCCGATCTGGTTCACTTTCACCAGCATAGAGTTGGCACATCCCGCCTTTATCCCTTCGGCCAAACGCTTGGGGTTCGTCACGAAAAGATCATCGCCCACCAGCTGGATCTTCGAGCCAAGCTTGTCGGTCAAAAGCTTCCAGCCCGCCCAGTCGTCTTCCGAACAGCCGTCCTCGATGCTGATGATCGGGTAATCCGCCGCAAGGCCGGCAAGGAAGTCGACATTCTCCTCGATGGACAGCGACTTGCCCTCACCCTTCATCTCATACTTGCCGCCCTTGAAGTATTCCGTCGCCGCACAATCCAGCGCGAGGTAGATATCCTCACCGGGACGATATCCGGCCTTCTCGATGGATTTCAGAATGAAATCAAGTGCGTCGCGGGCAGAGCTCAGGTTCGGCGCGAAGCCGCCCTCGTCCCCGATTCCGGTGTTGTGCCCCGCATTCTGAAGCTCTTTCTTCAGCGTGTGGAACACTTCCGATCCCATCCGCACCGCCTCGCGAATGTTTTCCGCGCCGACCGGCATGATCATGAATTCCTGGATGTCGATCGGGTTGTCGGCGTGTTCCCCGCCGTTGATGATGTTCATCATCGGCACCGGCAATATGCGCGCCGAGGTGCCGCCGACATACCGATACAACGGCTGCGCCGTGAACTCCGCTGCCGCCTTCGCCACCGCAAGGCTGACCCCAAGGATTGCATTCGCCCCGAGGCGGGACTTGTTCGGCGTCCCGTCCATCTCGATCATCGTGCGGTCGATGCCGACCTGCTCGGTCGCGTCAAAACCCACGATCTCTTCGGCAATCTCGCCGTTCACCGCCGCCACGGCCTCCAGCACGCCCTTGCCCTTGTAGCGCCCCTTGTCGCCGTCGCGCCGCTCGTTCGCCTCATGTGCGCCGGTTGATGCGCCCGAGGGCACCGCCGCCCGGCCCATGCTGCCGTCTTCCAGCGTGACGTCCACCTCGACCGTCGGGTTGCCCCGGCTGTCCAGGATTTCGCGGGCGTGAATGTCGATGATCGTGCTCATGGGTGTCCCCTTTGGCGGAAGGAATGCTCTCCCGGCCCCTTTACCCCGGCTCAGGCCATAGGGGAAGCGCGTTTCCGCGCCCGCTCGCGGGCAAAGGCGTAAAGCCCCGACCCGACGACAATGGCCGCGCCAAGCAGCGTCGACCCTTCGGGCCGTTCCCCCAGAAACACCACCGCAATCGCCATCGCGAAGACCAGCCGAGTGTAACGGAATGGCGCCACCACCGACACCTCACCCAGCCGCATCGCCGCCACGACGGCATAGTAGCCGAACAACCCGGAAATCAGCGCGCCTCCCAGCCCCGCCCACTGGCCCGGCGTCGGAGATACAAAGCTTTGCCCCATGACGGCCATCAGCGCCGCGCCGGCAGGGACCAGCCCCAGATAGGCCCAGGTCGCGACCTGAAACGTCCCGATCCGCGCCGGCATCACCCGGGTCGACAGATCGCGCACCGCCAGCACCACCACACAAGCCACCGTCAAAAGGCCGGTCGGATCGAACGCAGCGTCCCAAGGTTTCAGGATCACCAGAACCCCCGCGAACCCCACCAGGATCGACGCCCACCGCCGCCAACCGACCTTTTCCCCCAGAAACAGCGCCGCCCCCGCCACCACCACAAGGGGCGAGGCCTGCAACAACGCCGAGGTCATCGTCAACGGGGCCAGCGCCAGCGCCACGATATACAGCATCGCCGCCGCCGCCTCGGCCAGGGTCCGCACCACGGCCATGCCCCGCAAGGCCTCCAGCGTCAGGATCGGCTGGCGCTGCCCGGCCGCCAGCGCCCAGAAGACGCAAGCCCCAGCCGCCCCGGTCAGGGCCAGCACCTGTCCGGGCGGCAAAGCCTCGGCGGACCGCTTCAGAAACAGGTCCTCGACCGCAAAAAACGCCATCGAGGCGACCATCAGCAGCGCCGCGCGCGTATTGTCTGCCGCGTGGCTTGCGCCGGTTGTCATGGCCTGTCTCCGGTTGGTGGAGCAAAGGCCTACAATGCCCGCATCCCGAAGGAAACCCTTGGTAGGGTGGGCAATTTGCCCAAGCCCCGCGGCAGTGTGGGCAGATTGCCCACCCTACCGGACGCGCCTGACCAGCTAGCGATAAATGCGCGGGGCCTTGGCTTTGTCGTGCAGCGCGTTCACCTCATCCGGCGTCAGTTCCAACGCCTCGGCCAGCTGGTTCAGATAATCTGCCTCGGCCCGCTGGTCGAGGTTGATCGCCATCAGCGACACGACATAGACCTGCGGCTCAAGCCCCGCCGGAACCGCCCGCGCCAGACCCTTCACGTCAACCGGACGCTGCAATTCAGCGTTGACCGCCTTCACTTCATCGGCGTCCGCCTCGCCCATCGCCTTCATAAGCCGGGCTTTTTCGTCCTCATCCAGATCGCCGTCGCATTTCACAGCCTGAATGACCGCCCGCAGCATCAAGGCTGCCGACAGCTCTTCCTCTTGCTGCGGTTCGGGCAGCGTCATCGGTCCGCCGGATTTCTTCCCGCCCAGCACCTGATCCAGCAGGTCGCCGACCCCGCCGCCGGACTGGCCCCGGCTTGTGGTCTCGCGCGCGGCACCCTTGGCCCCGGTCAAGCCGCCAAGCAGGTCTTCCAGCCCGCCGCGCGGCGCTGAAGCCCTCGGGGTTGACCGTTTCTGGCCGGACAACTGGTCCAGAAGGTCACCCAGGCCGCCACCTCCCCCCGCCGTAGTCGAAGTGCCGGACCCGCTTCCGGTGCGCGCTTTGCTGCCGGTGCCCAGCACCTGACCCAGAATATCCTCCAGGCCGCCCTTCTGCGAGGTGTCGATGCGCGTGCCCCGTCCGGCGCCACCGCCCAAACCACCGCCCAAACCGCCGCCCAAGCCACCGCCCAACCCACCGCTGTCACCCGATGGTTCTGCCGAGGCCTGACCGCCCTTGGTCATGCTCGACACGCCCTTGGCAATCGCGATGCCGATGGCAACCTTCAGCAGTGTTTTTCCCAGACCCATGACGTACCTCACCTGTTGGATTGATTTTGCCCAGCCTTCCTTGCTGCCGCGCCCCGGTCAATGCAAAAGGAGGGTCCGGCAGGGGGGAATTATGCGCAAAGACAGACTCGACGGCTTTGGTTTTGCCTTGCTTCTTGGGGTGCAGGGCCTCCTCGCCGTCAACCAGATCCTGATCAAGCTGGTAAACCAGGGGCTTCAGCCGGTGTTCTTCGCCGGGCTTCGGTCGCTTCTGGCCATCGGATTTGTCTGGGCCTGGCTGGTCTGGCGCGGGCGTCCCCCCCGGCTGACGCGGGCGTCGCTTGGGTCCGGCCTGTTGATCGGGGCGCTTTTCGCCGCCGAATTCCTGTTTCTTTTCCTCGCGATCGACCTCACGACCGTCGGACGCTCGGCGCTCATCATGTATTCGATGCCGGTCTGGTATGCACTGCTTGCGCATTTCGGCCTTGGCGAACGGATCACACCCCTGAAGGCTGCGGGCCTTGCTTGCGCCTTTCTTGGCTGCGCCGTCGCCATCCTGTCGCGGCCCGAAACGGGTGAGGCGAGCCTCGCCGGAGATCTTTGTGCCCTTGCCGCCGCCTGGGGCTGGGCGCTGACCGCGTTCATCGCCCGTCGCCCCGTGATGCGGGCCGAGGGGCCCGAGATGCAGCTTTTCTGGATGGTCCTCGTCTCGGCCCCGACACTGCTTTTTGCGTCGCTCTTCTTCGGACCGCTGATCCGCGACCTGCAACCGGTCCACATCCTCGGCCTCCTTTTCCAATCCTCCGTCGTCGTCGCAGGGGGCTTCATCGCCTGGCTCTGGCTTCTATCGGTCTATCCCGGCTCGACCGTTGCCTCGTTTTCGTTCCTGACTCCAGTCCTCGCGCTGGCGCTTGGCGCGCTGGTGTTCGGGGAAACCATCGGCCTGCCGATTCTTCTGGCAGCCGCACTGGTTGCAGTAGGGATCGTGCTGATCAACCGGCCAGCCGCCGCCCCACGCTGATCAATCGTCAGAGGAATCGCTTACCCGCAGTGTGGTTGAAAATTCAGCCCGATGAACCTCGGACGCCAAACGGGCCGCAACGCTGACAAATCCGGCGCTCTTCACAAACTGCGCGAGGATTGTCCCCAAGGCTGTCCACAGTTTGGCGTCACGGGCCGTCACCGGCGCGTGATGTGGCCGAAAAAACGTCAAGCTTAAAATCTGCAGTGAAGCGAAATTTTCTCGTTGATCGGTGGGGCGGATTACGACAGTTTGACGAAGCGGTAGGGGACACCACTAAATCTAGTGCCGCCGCTGACAAGTAAGACGACCCACACAAAGGGCATCCAAAACGGGTGCGACCCTCTTGGCGGCTTTTGCCGTCAGGACGGCTGTTGTTTTGCAAGTCGTTGCGGCTGGATCGGCGTCCCCTGTGTTTTGAAACGTAAACGTCCGGTTTGCGGGCGCAAAAACGAAAGGATCAGGGGCATGAAGATCGAGCGGAAATTCACCACCGAAGCCACCGGCGCCTACGGGGCCATGGCGTTCACCACCACATTGTCCGAAATCCGCAACCCGGACGGCAAGGTCGTCTTCCGCAATGAAGCGGTCGAGGTCCCCGAGGGTTGGAGCCAGGTCGCGTCCGACGTGCTCGCCCAGAAGTACTTCCGCAAGGCGGGCGTTCCGGCCGTGCTGAAGCGCGTCAAGGAAAAGGGCGTGCCCGAGTTTCTGTGGCGTTCCGTCCCAGATGAGGACGCACTTGCCCAGCTTCCCGCCGATCAGCGCATCGTCGGCGAAACCTCCGCCAAGCAGGTCTTCGACCGTCTGGCTGGGGCCTGGGCCTACTGGGGCTGGAAGGGTGGCTACTTCACCTCTGAGTCCGACGCCCGCGCCTATTTCGACGAAATGCGCTTCATGCTGGCCCGCCAGATGGCCGCCCCGAACTCGCCCCAGTGGTTCAACACCGGCCTGCACTGGGCCTACGGCATCGACGGCCCGAGCCAAGGCCACTTCTACGTCGATCACGTCACGGGCAAGCTTACCAAGTCGACCAGCGCCTACGAACACCCGCAGCCCCACGCCTGCTTCATCCAGTCGGTCAAGGATGACCTCGTAGGCGATGGCGGCATCATGGACCTCTGGGTCCGCGAGGCCCGTCTCTTCAAATACGGCTCCGGCACCGGCACCAACTTCTCCTCACTCCGGGGCGAGGGCGAGAAGCTTTCTGGCGGCGGCAAATCCTCGGGCCTGATGGGCTTCCTCAAGATCGGCGACCGCGCTGCCGGGGCCATCAAGTCCGGCGGCACCACCCGCCGCGCGGCCAAGATGGTCATCATCGACATGGATCACCCGGACGTTGAGGACTTCATCAACTGGAAGGTCATTGAAGAGCAAAAGGTCGCCTCGCTGGTGGCTGGCTCCAAGGTCCATTCGGCCCGCCTCAACGACATCTTCGCCGCGATCAAGGCCTTCGACGGCAGCATGGACGGCGCGACCGACCCGACCCTGAACCCGGCTCTGAAAGCCGCGATCAAGGCCGCCAAGAAGGCGATGATCCCCGACACCTACACCAACCGCATCCTGCAATACGCGCGTCAGGGCTTCACCTCGATCGAATTCCCCACCTATGACACCGACTGGGACTCGGAGGCCTACATCTCCGTCTCCGGCCAGAACTCCAACAACTCGGTCCGCGTCACCGACGCCTTCCTGAAGGCCGTCAAGGAAGACAAGCCGTGGGAACTCATCCGCCGCACCGACGGCAAGGTCGCCAAGACCGTGTCTGCCCGCGACCTCTGGGACCAGATCGGCCACGCCGCCTGGGCCTGCGCCGACCCCGGCATCCAGTTCCACGACACCGTCAACGCCTGGCACACCTGCCCCGAAGACGGCGCGATCCGGGGGTCGAACCCCTGCTCCGAATACATGTTCCTCGACGATACCGCCTGCAACCTGGCGTCGATGAACCTCTTGACCTTCCACAAGAACGGCAAGTTCGACGCCGAGGCGTACGTCCACGCCAGCCGCCTTTGGACCATCACGCTGGAAGTATCGGTGATGATGGCGCAGTTTCC
>JANMGI010000384.1:0-1796 GCA_031374565.1 Paracoccaceae bacterium
GTATCGCTTGTCTCTGGGCGCGAATGCGCCAAGGCCCTGCGGGAGGCTGGTTACAAGGTGACGGAGGTCGATTGCGGCCCCGATCTGCCTGTACGCTTGTCCGAACTTAAGCCTGATGTCTGCTTCAACGCCCTGCATGGCCGCTGGGGCGAGGACGGCTGTGTTCAGGGTCTGCTGGAATGGCTGGGCATCCCTTACACGCATTCCGGGGTGCTCGCCTCGGCTTTGGCGATGGACAAGGTGAAGACCAAAGAGGTCTACCGCGCTGCGGGGCTTCCGGTGGTGGAAAGCGTGCTGGCCACCCGGGACGAGGTTGAAGCGGGGCATGTGCTGGCAGCTCCCTATGTGGTGAAGCCCTACAATGAAGGCTCCTCGGTCGGGGTCTACATCGTGCGGGAGGGGTCGAATGCGCCGCGTCTGGCGGCGTCGATGCCGGGCGTGGTGATGGTGGAAACCTACGCCCCCGGTCGCGAGTTGACGACGACCGTGATGGGCGACCGGGCGCTGGGGGTGACGGATATCATCACCGACGGCTGGTATGACTATGACGCCAAGTACAAGCCCGGTGGCAGCCGTCACGAATGCCCGGCGAACCTGCCGAAGGACATCGAAGCGGCCTGTCTGGACTATGCGCTGCGGGCGCATCGCGCGCTGGGATGCCGGGGTGTTTCCCGCACCGACTTTCGCTGGGACGAGGCGCGGGGTTTGGCCGGGTTGATCCTGCTGGAAACGAACACTCAACCAGGGATGACGCCCACGTCGCTGGCCCCCGAACAGGCGGCGATGCAGGGGATCGGGTTCCCGGCGTTCTGTGCCTGGATGGTGGAGGACGCGTCATGCAATCGTTGACCGCCCATCGTCCAAGCCGTGCCCCGCGCCGCGATCCGGCGCCGTCGAAATGGGCCTACCGGCGGCAACGGTTGATGTTGACGCCCCACGTGCGGGGTTTCCTGATCAAGGGGTTGCCCAGTCTTGTCTTGCTGGGGGCGGTCGCGCTGTGGTTCAGCAATGATGCAAACCGGCAGGCGGTGATCGGCCAGTTGACCCATCTGCGCGCAGAGTTCGAGGCACGGCCCGAGTTCCGCGTCAGCCTTGCCCGCGTCGAGGGGGCGTCCGACGACCTGGCGCAGGCGGTGCGGGCCAAGCTGGCCTTGCCGTTGCCGATGTCGTCGTTCGACATGGACCTTGACGCCGCCCGCGACCGGATCGAGGCGCTGGATGCGGTGCAGAAGGCCGATCTCCGGGTCCGCTCTGGCGGTATCCTGCAAGTGCTGATCACCGAACGTGTGCCGGTTGCTATCTGGCGGACCGAAGACGGGCTGACGCTGGTGGACGCAAGTGGCCACCGGGTCGCGGGTTTGCTGTCGCGCGCCGACCGGGCCGATCTGCCGCTGATCGCGGGCGACGGGGCCGACAAGGCCACACCGGAAGCGCTTGACCTGATCGCCGCCGCCGGTCCCCTGACCCCCCGCATGCGCGGCCTTGTCCGGATGGGTGACAGGCGCTGGGATCTGATCCTGGACCGAGACCAGCGCATCCTTTTGCCCGAAAAGAACCCGGTTCAGGCCCTGGAGCGCCTTCTGGCGCTGGATCAGGCCCAGGACCTGATGAACCGAGACATCCTTGCTGTCGACCTGCGGTCTGACCACCGCCCCATCCTTCGTCTTACCCCCAATGCCCTTGCCGACATTCGTCGGGCGCAAGGTCTTGAAACCGTGGAGAACGCACTGTGACCGATCTCTATACTTCCCAGCGCGCCATGCGGAACATGCGTCGGGCCGCCATGCAGCGCGGCG
>JANMGI010000431.1:0-2744 GCA_031374565.1 Paracoccaceae bacterium
GTCACCTCTACAAGATCCTCCTCAAATTCTGCGCACCAGGCCTTCTGCAAAAACAATGCAGGCCGTCCAGGCCCCCAGAAATGCGATGTCAGCGGCGAGGCCCTTGGGAGGCACTCCTGTGATCAGGTAGATCGGGAAAAACACCATGGTTACGGCGGTGGCCCCGATCCCGATCGCATAGGCGCGGATCATCCAGTTGCGGTGACGGGTGAAGTCCCGCCTGTAGATCGCCTGCATCGCAAGGACCAACGCACTGCCTAACGCGATTCCGAAAACCAACCGACCTACGCTGATGGCCGCAGAGTTCGCGTCAGGAAAGCGCCAAAGCAACGTCAGCGAACTGAGTGAGATCATCGCCCCCGATGCCACAAATACGCGCCCCAGGACGCGGTGCAAAAGGCCGTATCTGGGCATCAGTACTCGACCGAACTGAATCGGTCCCAGGATGCCAAATGTGGCGCCGCCCAGCACGTGCATGAAATGCCAGACGGGGGCTGCGGCCAGGCGCTGGCTGTCCTCGGGGAGGGCACCCAGCGGGATTTGAACCACTTGCACCAACGCCAGAAGGATCGTGAGCAGAGTGCCAAGATACAAAGCAACAGTCACGGCAACCGGGCTGGCGAACCGACGGGTCATCCTTTCAATCCTTCCAAGGTGTCGCGGCACGGGCCTTCCGGGTGTCGCGTTTCCCGGCTGTCTTCGCAGTGCAGCACTTTGCACATCAGCCAGACGTGGCCGGCGGCGTCCGGCAACTGCCTAGAATTCATAGCGCAGCCCCATCATGACCGATGTCAGGGTGTCGCGTTTGACGATGGGACTGTCGGTGATCTGTTCGGGCAGGAAACTGGTTTCAACGCCACCCGTCAGCGAGATATGGTCTGCAAGGGCATAGCTGGCGTTGATGCTGATGGATGGGATGACCGACTCCCCCACCCGATACGCCGCGAGCGAACCGCTCGCCTCGGCAGGAAGGACGCCATAACTGTAGGTCGCAAGATCAGCGTCCATCCAGGTCGCGCCCACCCTTGCACCGACCGTAAAGCGGTCAGAAACGCTGAAGCCGGTCGAGAGCGAGGCATTCACCGCCATACCGCCATGCGTGTCCGAGACGTCCTTGAGCGCTTCGAGTTCTGCCTCGAAGGTGCCGAAAGCGAAGCGTGCGGACAGGCCCGCTTCGACGGCGGTATCACGTTTGAGCCGTTCAAGACCGGCGACATCGGCCGGGTCCGCGGCAAACCAGCGCGGTGCCAGCCGTGCCGAAAGCGTGAAGTCCCCGCCTTGGATGACTTTGTAGGACAGGCCCGAGGTGCCGAAACTGAAACTGTCGCCTTCGATCAGGAAATCGGGGATCAGGCCGGCTTCGGTTCCGTCCTTTTCGAACGGCGACTGTCCAGCCCCCGCAAGAAGACCTATAGAAAAACGCAGACCTTCAGCCTGTGCGCTGCCTGGGACCGAAAGACCGCCAAGGGCGATCAGAAAAGCCATCCCCGGACCGAAGCTTGGGTATTGTCTAGACGAATGCATGCTTATCTCCATATACTTACAGCGTAAGCTGACGCGCCACCGCTACAACTTACGCTGTAAGCATGTCAAGCCGAATCGTGGACATGAAACGATGAAGACGGTCGACCCACCGCGGAAACCTGGCCTGACGCGGGCCTGGATCACCGAAGTTGCGCTGGCGCTGGCCGATGCGCGCGGCGTGGAAAGCCTGAGCATGCGCGCTTTGGCAAAGGAACTGGGGGTGGAGGCGATGTCGCTCTACAACCACATCCGCAACAAGGATGATCTTCTCGACGCGGTGGTCGACACAGTGGTCGGGCGCATCGACCGGCCGGGCACAGGTGGCGACTGGCAGAACGCGTTGCGTGGCCGGGCGCATTCGATGCGGAGGGTGTTTCTTGCGCACCCCTGGGCGCCTCCGCTGATCGTGGGGCGGATCAATGTGGGGCCCAACATGCTGGCACTTAACGAAGCAACGCTGGGCTGTCTGAACGCAGCCGGGTTCGGCTACGTTGAGGCCGATCACGCGATGAACGCGCTAGACAGTCTGATTTACGGCTTCCACCTTCTGGAACGCAGCATGCCCGTGCAACCCGAGGACTACGCCGAAGCAGCACTTACCCACCTGCCCGCAATCGATGCGGATCGCTATCCGCACTTTTGCGCCCTGGGCCAGATGGTGGCCGAGGGCTCTTATGACGGGGTGAACCATATGGCGTTCGGGCTGGACCTGCTGTTGAACGCGCTTGAAGCGCACCGGCACGGATGATCGGAGCGCTTTCCACTGCACTCCGGTCCTGAGTGATCAACGCAGAGATGGGCAACCGTCTGCGCGTCATGGTGGATTTTCCATGCCGGGGAGCAAAAGCGTGCACCCGGTGCGACGACCTGCGCTGGCCGCAAAGCCGACGTTCTTTAGTGCGAGCCGAAGACCATGGGGGCCGATTCAGAACCTGCCCAAATCTTAGCGGCGCGCAGTGAATGCGCACCCTGAGAATCGGGGTGAACCCCGACCTGTCTCGCGAGACTTACGCCAGCGAGGGGTCGATGGCCTTGCAGGCGGCGACAAGGCCTTTGACTGCATCGATGGATTTGTCGAACATCACTTTCTCGGCTGCGTCGAGTTTGACTTCGACCACCCGCTCGACCCCGTTCGCGCCGATGATGACGGGCACGCCGACATACATGCCGCTCAACCCGTAAGCGCCTTTCACATGGGCGGCGCAGGGCAGGATGCGTTT
>JANMGI010000433.1:0-4668 GCA_031374565.1 Paracoccaceae bacterium
CTTGTTCGAGGTGGTTGAAGCCGACCCTCCTTACGATTCCGAAGGCCTGCGCCTGCGCCTCACGGCCGAGGCCCCCGGCGCAGTCCTTGACGACCACACCCGCTGGCGCCGCCCCCTGGCCGAGGCCGCAAGCCGCATCCGCCTTCTCGGCATCCTCTCCATCGTCCTGATCGGTGCTGCCATGACGGCGATGATCAGCCTTGCCGCCCGCGCCGCCCTGGCGACCAACGCCGAAGAAATCCGCGTCCTGCGCCTAGTGGGGGCCAAGGACAGCTACATCGCCCGCGCCTTCGTGCGCCGCTTCACCCTGCGCACCTTCGGCGGTGCTGCCATCGGGGCCGCCGCTGGCCTTATCGGCGTCGCGGCCCTGCCCGCCGCCGACGCCGCCGGGGGGTTCCTGACTGGCCTTGGGTTCACCGGCCTTGGCTGGCTCTGGCCCTTTGCCCTCCCGCCGCTGGCTGCTATCGTGGCCTTCGCAGCCACCCGACGCGCTGCCTTCCTGAAACTCAAAGAGCTGACATGACCCCGATCCGCTGGCTGCTCTCGCTGATCTTCATCGTCCAGATGTATCTGGCCATGGCCATCATCGCCGTGGCCTTCGCCCCCTGGGCGATCCTGTCCCGCCACGGGGCCCGCGCCGCCTGCAAGACCTACTGCCGCTGGGTGATCTTCACCCTCCGCCTCCTGTGCGGCCTGAAGTCCGAAGTGCGTGGCACCCCCCCCACCGGCGAATGCATCATCGCCGCCAAGCACCAAAGCTTCCTCGACATCATCCTGATCTTCAACGCCGTCTCCGCCGGCAAGTTCATCATGAAGCGTGAGCTTCTCTTCACCCCTTTCCTTGGCCAGTACGCCTTGCGCATCGGCTGCGTCCCGGTGAACCGTGGCAAGCGCGGCGCGGCCATCGCCCAGATGAAGGCCGACGTCGCCAGAGGCACCGCTGAGCCTGGCCAGTTGATCATCTATCCGCAAGGCACCCGCGTCGCCCCCGGCGACGCGAAGCCCTACAAGGTCGGCACCGGCCTTCTTTACGAACAGCTCGGCCAGCCCTGCTTCCCCGTCGCCACCAACGTCGGGGTGTTCTGGCCCAAACACGGCATCCTGCGGAAACCTGGCCTCGCCGTGGTCGAGTTCCTGCCCCCCATCGCCCCCGGCCTTGCCATCCCGCAGTTCATGGCAACCCTCGAAGCGCAGGTCGAGACCCAGTCCAACCGCTTGATGACCGAAGCCGGATTCACCGCCTGATGGGCACGCAAGCGCAAACCATCGACCACCTCCTCGACGCCCTGGCACCCCTGCCCCTCACCGCCCGCAAGATGTTCGGCGAATATGCGCTTTACCTTGACGCCAAGGTCGTGGCCCTCGTCTGTGACGACCAGCTTTTCCTGAAGCCCACAGTCGGGGCCGCCTCCGCTCTGCCGGACTGCCCGAGATCACCACCCTATCCCGGTGCCAAGCCCCATCTCCTCGTCACCGACGCGCTGGATGACGCTGATACAGTGATCACGGCCCTCAAGGCCATCGCCAAGGACCTGCCCGCCCCAAAGCCGAAGAAACCAAAAACTTAACTGTAATTGTCTTTCTCTTCTCGAAATATCCCACCGGAGGTCCGGAGGGTGTGAAACCCTCCGGGGCCGGCAAAAGGCACAACGCATGGACTGGATCACCACCCTCGACGACCTCCACCACCACTACGGCCAGCCCGCCGAAGCCGCGACCGTCAAGGTCACGCCCCACCTCACCCCCGCCTACCGCGCCTGGATCGACCGCGCCCGCTTCTGTATCCTGACGACAGTAGGACCAGAGGGCACCGATGGCTCTCCGCGCGGCGATGAAGGACCCGTCGTCGCTGTCCTCGACCCTCAGACCCTCGCGCTGCCGGACTGGCACGGCAACAACCGCATCGACAGCTTGCGCAACATCGTCCGCGACGGGCGTGTCAGCCTGATGGTCCTGATTCCCAGTGCGAACAATGCCTTGCGCATCAACGGCACCGCCCGGCTCACCGCCGACTTCGCCCTCCGTGACCGCTTCACCCGCGACGGCAAACAACCCCGAACCGTCATCGTGTTCCGCATTGCCGAGGTCTACTCCCAATGCGCCCGCGCGCTGATCCGTTCCGCATTGTGGACCTCTGGCGACCAGTCGCAAGGCCTGCCCACCGTGGGCGACATGCTGCGCGAGATCACCGAAGGCCGGATCGATGGCAAGGCCTATGACGCCGATTGGCCCGCCCGCGCCGCGCAAACGATGTGGTAATCGCACCTTGGCAGTTGCGCCGCAAACGTAGGGTGGGTGATTCGCCGACGTTCCTGCAAACGTAGGGTGGGCAATCTGCCCACGCGCGGCGGTGGTCAGCTCAGCGGACAGTCCGCCACTTGCAGATCCAGCGCCAGCGTCGATTGCGGCCCGTAGCCCAGCCCCGCGACGTTGATGTACAAGGCCCCGTTCTCTGCCCAGACCTCTTTCACCTTCAGCGTCGTCGCCGCCGGATCGACCGCAACGTTCTGAAACAGCGCGCATTCGGTCTCGAAACGCAGGACATAGCCATTGAACTTCGCGTCAAAGAACCGGCCTATCCCCTTGGGATAGCTCAGCTCGATCCGTGTCGGTCCGATCTCCACCGCAACGGGCACCACGTCCAGACCGCCCGTGAACCCCTCAGGTCCAAGGCCGAATTCCGTCCCCTGCCCGACAGTCACTGTCCGTCCCCGCGCCACCAGCATCGGCGCTTCCCGGTCATCCCAGGTCTCGACCGTGAAGGTGACAAGCCGCCCCTCCAGCGTCCCCGCATGCACCGGCGCCACCAACAGGACAAGCAAGGCAGACCACCGCATCATGCGAACTTCAGCGCCATGATCCCGGCCAGGATCAGAATCACCCCGGTCACCCGCATCAGGTTCACCGGCTCCTGGAACAGGAACACCGCCGCAATGGCTGTCCCGATGGCCCCGATCCCGACCCAGACCGCATAGGCCGTGCCGACCGGCAGGGACTTCATCGCAACCGACAACAGGTAGAACGACCCCAGCGCCAGAACCACCGTAATGACGGTCGGGATCAGCCTGGTGAAGCCTTCGGAATACTTCAGGCCCAGCGCCCAGCCCGTTTCCATCAGCCCCGCTATGGCAACGATGGCCCAGGGGTTCAAGCCGCAAGCCCCTTGGCGCCCATGTCCAGGAACTTCTGCCGCCGGTCCTTGATCAGCGCTTCCGGCTTCTTGCCTGTCAGATCGCCCAGCATTGCCTCGATCGCCTTGCCCACCGCCTCCATCGCTTCTTTGGGCGCGCGCTGCGCCCCGCCCAAAGGTTCTTTCACGATCCGGTCGATGATCCCCAGCTTCTGCAAATCCTGCGCCGTCAGACGCAGCGCATCTGCCGCTTCGCGCATCTTCTCGGCATCCTTCCACAGGATCGACGCACAGCCTTCGGGGCTGATCACCGAGTAGACCGAATGCTCCAGCATCGCGACCCGGTTCGCCGTGGCAAAGGCCACTGCCCCGCCCGACCCGCCCTCACCGATCACCACGCTGATCAGCGGCACGCCGATAGACAGGCACTTTTCCGTCGACCGCGCGATGGCCTCGGCCTGACCCCGTTCTTCCGCGCCCTTGCCGGGATAGGCCCCTGCTGTGTCGATCAGCGTGATCACTGGAATGCGGAAGCGGTCCGCCAGATCCATCAGCCGGATCGCCTTGCGATAGCCCTCTGGCCGCGCCATGCCAAAGTTGCGCTGGATGCGGGATTTGGTGTCGTTGCCCTTCTCGTGGCCGATCACCATGACCGGCTGGTCGTTGAATCGCGCCAGGCCCCCGATCACCGCGTGATCGTCGGCAAAGGCCCGGTCGCCCGCCAGGCTGGTGAACTCGGTGAACAGCACCTCGACGTAGTCAAGGCAATGCGGCCGGTCGGGGTGCCGCGCCACTTGACATTTCTGCCATGCCGTCAGGTTCTTGTACAGATCGCGCAGCGCCGCATCCGCCTTGCGGTCCAGCCCCTCGGCCTCTTTGGACATGTCCACGCCGCCGCCGGTCTTCGCCATCGCGCGAAGCTCTTCGGCCTTGCCTTCGATGTCTGCGAGGGGCTTTTCGAATTCGAGGTACTGCATGGCGCTTCCTTCTCGGGACCGTCTCTATATGCCTTCGGGCAAGCCCTGATGCAACTCGGCAAGATTTGTGCGGCGGGGTCGTGCAAGTCTGCTTTTGCGAAAGGAAAGACGACATGGCGACTGCGAATGAGAAGCGGCTACTGAGGGTTCTTGACCACATCCACGACAACCCCGCCGGGGACCTGTCGCTGGACGCCCTCTCGGACATCGCGGCGATGAGCCGGTTTCACTGGCACCGCGTCTTCCGCGCGATGACCGGCGAGACGCTGGCCCAGGCCGTCCGCCGGATCCGGATGCAGCGCGCCTCCTACCAGCTGGTGATGACCGACCAGCCGCTTGCCTCCATCACGGCCTCGGTCGGGATGGAGAACCTCGCCAGCTTCACCCGCTGCTTTGTCGAGCATTTCGGCATGTCCCCTACCGCCTTTCGCAAACGGGGCGAGCTACGCCCCTTCATCCACCCCCAGAAACCGAGGACCCCGATCATGCACCCCGTCGCCATCCGAACTGAAAGCTCACTGCATCTGGCCGCCCTGCCACACAAGGGCGCCTACCATGAGA
>JANMGI010000437.1:0-3108 GCA_031374565.1 Paracoccaceae bacterium
AGAGCGCGGAGATCAGCGCTGAGAGGAGGAAGAGAATCGTCTTCACGCGGGCGACGTTCAGGCCGGAGAAGCGGGCGACCTCGGCGTTGGTGCCGATGACGATGACCTGTCGCCCGAAGCTGGAGCGGTGGAGGGTCATTCCGAGGAGGACGAGAAGGACGAAGAAGAGGAGAATGGCCAGCGTGATCGGGCCGATGATCCCCTTTTGCCCAAGGTCGGTGAACCATTTGGGAAAATCGCCCAGAGAGTTGTCCTTGACCAGCACCCGGGCGAGGCCGCGAAAGCCGATCAGCATGGCGAGGGTCACGACGAGGGACGGAATGCCAACGCGGGCAACGAGGGTGGCGTTGACAAGGCCCGCGACCAGCCCGGCAGCGAGGCAGATCAGGATGGCAAGGCCGCCCGGCGTGCCCGCGTTGACGAGGTAGCCGAAAAGCGCTGCCGAGAGGCCCATGATCGAGGCGACGGAGAGGTCGATCTCGGCGTTGATGATGACGAGGGTCATGATCAGGGCGACGATGATCTTCTCGATGGAAAGCTGGAAGAGGTTGATCTGGTTCTGCACCGTCAGGAATTCGGGCGCGAAGCTGGCGTTCAGGGCGAGGGTGCAGAGGAAGACAGCGAGGAGGCCGGTTTCCCAGGGGGTGAGGAAGCGGGTCATTGGTCGCCCCCTTTTCGCATCCGGGTCAGTTGGCGACTGGCCAGCGTGTCGAGGGTGACGGCGGCCATGATCAGGCCCCCCAGAAGCGCATCGCGCCAGAATTCGGAGACGACGGCCCAGCGGGTGAGGGAGTTGTCGATGGTGTCGACGAGGAGGGCACCCAT
The DNA here is from genome assembly GCA_031374565.1 of Paracoccaceae bacterium. Classification (GTDB taxonomy): domain Bacteria; phylum Pseudomonadota; class Alphaproteobacteria; order Rhodobacterales; family Rhodobacteraceae; genus Tabrizicola. The sequence goes on from JANMGI010000437.1 coordinate 826, forward strand.
CAGGACCCCGATCATCGAGCCGGAGCCGCCCATGATCGAGACGCCCCCCACGACGACGGCGGCGATGGCTTTAAGCTCAAACCCCAGGCCCGCGACGACGGTGATGTTTCCGAATTTGGCCAGGAAGAGGAAACCCGAGAGGCCGGCGAAGGCCCCGCTGATGATGAAGGCCGAAAGGACGACCCGCTTGGCGTTGATCCCGGCCATGACGGCGGCGTCGGGGTTGGAGCCGACGGCGTAGAAGCGGCGGGCGGGGCGGAGGAAGGTGAGTGCGAGGCCGGTGATCAGCGCAGCGGCAAGGCCGAGGACGACCGTGACGCGGATGTCGAGACCGCCTACGGAGAACGCATTGGCGGAGGGCAGGTCGACCAGCCACTGCGGCAGGCTGGCGGTGGTGATGGTCTTGGCATCCGACCATTCCACAAGGAAGCTGCGGAAGAGCGCGAGGGTGCCGAGGGTCACGATGATCGAGGGCACGCGGCCGAAGGCGATGAGGATGCCGTTCAGCGCACCGAACCCGGCACCGATGGCCATGCAGAGAAGAACGGTCAGCACGGGGTGCAGGTCGGGCATCGCGCTGAGGGTCTGGCCCGCCATGTAGGCGACGACACCCATGATCGAGCCGACGGAGAGGTCGATGTTGCGGGTCATGATGACGATGGCCTGACCCACGGCCAAAGGCAGCACCACGGCAGCGGAAGTGCTGATCCGGCTGAACATGCGGGGGGAGAGGTAACCCTCGATCTGGGTGGCGAAAAAGAGGATCGTGGCGAGGAGCGCCAAGGCCAGGGCCAGAAGGCGCAGGGTTTGCGGCGAGGCGCGGGTGAGGAGGGTCATGCATGGCCCCCGGTGGAGGGGGCGGTTTTCAGAATGAGCGCTGCCGCGCTAGGCTTTTGTCTCGCCTCTTTGCACGTGAAGGACGTGCAAAGAGGCTCGGAGTGGCCTCCGGCGGGGATACTTGGGGACATGAAATGGTGGGTGGTCCGAAGGGGGGTCATGCGGCGGGTCTTTCCGTGGTGGCCTGCCCGGCGGCCATGGCGATGACGCGCTCTTGTGTGGCTTCTTCGATGGGGAGGACGCCGGCCTGGCGGCCCTCGCGCATCACGAGGACACGGTCGGCGAGGGCCAGGACCTCAGGCAGGTCGGAGGAGATGACGAAGATCGCGACGCCTTCGGACGCCAGTTGGCGGATGATGGCGTGGACTTCGGCCTTGGCGCCGACGTCGATGCCGCGGGTGGGTTCATCGAAGATCAGGACGCGGGGTTTGGTTTCCAGCCATTTGGCCAGCATGACCTTTTGCTGGTTGCCGCCCGACAGTTTGCCGACCTCGACCCTGGTATCGGCAGAGCGGATTGCGAGGCGTTTGCGATAGGTTTCGGCCATTGCGGATTCCGCCTGCCGGTCGATCAGGCCGAAAGGTTTGAGGAGTTTCTTGAGGCTGGCGAGCGAGATGTTGGCGAAGATCGGCAGCGGCATCGCAAGGCCAAGCTTGCGGCGGTCTTCGGAGACGTAGGCTAGCCCAAGGTCCATCGCTTGCTGGGGGGTGGTGATGCGGACCTGTTGGCCTGCGAGGGTGATTGTGCCGTCGGTCGCGGGGGCGATGCCGAAGAGAGAGAGGGCGACGTCGGTGCGGCGGGCGCCGACGAGACCCGCGAAGCAAAGGACCTCGCCTTTGTGGAGGTCGAAGCTGATGCCCCGGAAGACGCCTGCAAGGCCGAGGTCCTTGACGGAGAGGAGCGTTTCCCCATGCGGGTTCGCGGCGGTCTTGACTGCAAAGCTTTCGAGGGCCCGGCCGACCATGTCTTTCACCAGACCGTCTTCAGTGACCTCGGCGATGGGCTTGGTACTGATGTGCTGGCCGTCGCGGATCACGGTGACGCGGTCGGCGATGCGGAAGATCTCGTCGAGGCGGTGGCTGATGTAGATGACGGCGACGCCTTGCGCCTTCAGCGCGCGGGCGATGTCGAGGAGGCGGGCGACTTCGTGGGCCGAAAGGCTTGCGGTCGGTTCGTCCATGATCAGGACTTTGACCTTGAGGGACAGCGCGCGGGCGATCTCAACCGTCTGCTGTTCGGCGAGCGTGAGGCCCGAGGCGGCGCGGCGGACGTCGAGTTTGACGCCGAGGGGCGCGATGAGGGCTTCGGATTCGGCGTAGATCTCGGACCAGCGCATGATGCGGCCCTTGGTGCGGTTCGAGATGAAGATGTTTTCGGCGACATTGAGGTCAGGGAAGACCATCGGTTCCTGGTAGATCGCGGCTATGCCTGCGTCTTGCGCGGCTT
>JANMGI010000472.1:0-3551 GCA_031374565.1 Paracoccaceae bacterium
GCGCAGGATCAGGCTCGCATCTTTCATGTCGCCTGAAAACAGACGCACGGTCTGGCCGTCTTCGGACACGTCGGCATCCCCGAGCAGCCCCGGAAACCTCAGCCCCGCAACCAGTCGGTCCAGGTCCTGTTTCGTCGCAACGACCGACCACTCGCCGTCAAACGGCCGGAACCACAGGCTGCGCCAATCCTCGTTGTATCAGTCCATCGCGACGGCAAAGGTTCCGCCCGCCTTGGGCAGAGTCAGGATCGCCACCGGCAAGCCAAACTCGATCAAGGAAGACGGGGCGTCGCCGAACGCTGTCGGCATCGGGCCGGTCGGAACGAAGGCCTCCCCGTCCCAGCGCAACAGCGGGTCCCGCGGGGCAAAGCCTGCGTAGAAGTCACCCGTCCCTTCGTCATAGGCGGTCCCCCACCACCTTTCGCCGGGCCTGACCCGCTGCCACTTTTCCGACGCTTCCGGAAGGTGCCACAGGGCGCGATCGTCCCAGCCTGCAAGGAAGTGGTCACCCCCGGTCGCCAGGCGAACCTTTTGATCGAAGATGTTCGATCCGGGTGCTGGTCTGGCATGCTCCCGGTAGTCGCGGCCCGAGATTTCATAAAGCCCGTATCCGCCCGGGCGATTGATGGGTCGCAGCAACAGGCCAGAATAGCCCGGCAAAGTGATCGGGTTCGTTGCCAGTCGATACGGCTGCTCCCGCTCCACATCGCTCATCGGCTCTTCGCCTTCGACCGGCAGGATACAGGGGCCAGCCGCCAGCGAGAACGCGCCAAGGGCGGTCAGGGAAAGAAGGACGGAGGCGACCAGCAAGCGCGAAAAGTGCATTTTCCAAACCTTAAGACCAGCTTAACACGAAAAACCAACCCTTTGATTTTCCTTCAAAGTTCAGGTTTGTCCACCGTGGACACATCACCCCTTCCACAGCCACCCACCCAGGTTTTCCTCGATAATTGCGACCAGAGCCTCGATATGGGCGGCGTCATCATTCAGGCAGGGGATGTAGGTAAAGCTCTCCCCCCCGGCATGCTCGAAAGCCTCCCGGATCTCGCCGTTGATCTCCTCCAGCGTCTCGATGCAGTCGGCGGAAAAAGCCGGGGCCATCACCGCGATCCGCTTCTTCCCCGCCTTCGCCAGCTCTGCGACATACTCGACCGTGTAGGGTTTCAGCCATTCTTCGCGGCCAAAGACCGACTGGAAAGTCGTGTCGATCGACCCTTTCTCCCATCCTAGTCTTTCCCGCAAGAGCCGCGTCGTCTTCGCGCATTGGCAGTGATAGGGGTCGCCCTCCATCAGGTAGCGCTTCGGCATCCCGTGGTAGCTGGCCAGCAGAACATCCGGCCGGTGATCCAGCCCCGCATAGGCCGTCTCGACCGACTTCGCCAGCGCGTCAATATAGAGGGGGTGATCGAAATACTCCGCCACAGTCCGCACCGCAGGCTGCCGTTTTTCCTTCATCAGCGCGCGGAAGAACTGATCGTTCGCGGTGGCCGAAGTTGCCCCGGCGTAGTGGGGGTAGAGCGGGAAGAACAGAACCTTCTCGCACCCAGCGGCAACCATCGCCTTCACCTTCTCGTCGGTAGAAGGGTTGCCGTAGCGCATGCAGAAGTCGACCATGACCTCGCCCCCGTGCTTCCCGGCGATGGAAGCGGCAATCGCCGCCGTCTGCGCCCTCGTGATCGTCAGAAGCGGGCTTTCGTCCAACTCTTCGTTCCAGATCAGTTTGTAGTTCGCCCCCGAGGTGAAGGGGCGCTTCGACAGGATGATCAGCTGCAACAGCGGCTGCCACTTCCAGCTGGGAATATCGACGACCCGCTTGTCCGACAAAAACTCGTTCAGATAGCGCCGCATCGACCAGTAGTCATAGGCGTCCGGCGTGCCGAGGTTGGCCAGCAGCACCCCGATCCGCGCCTTGCGGACGACCGGGTGGTCTGCGGGTGCGTGGGCAAGACGGCCTTCGCCGGGGGTGACGTCGGTCCCGCTCACGGCAGTGCTCCGGGCATCCAGCATGGTTTTCTTCCCTTGGCTTCCCTGCGGGACATAAGGGATGTGTCGCCGGGGTCAACCGTCTTTGGGCAATGGTCTTTCTGGAACAGCCAAAGCATCCGCCAGCCGCGCTTTGGCCGATCCCGGCCGCAAGGGTTGCTGCTGGCTGTCATGCGGGGCCCAGCCGGTCAGCACCACAAGCTCGACCGTCGCCCTGATCCGGCCTTCGGGGGTGCTGTAGTGACGTTCGTAGATACGCGCCGCCTCGCGGAAAACAGCGCGGCTGGCGAAACCGCGCAGGCGGGCGGTCAAGGCGTTGGTCTCACCCGAGGCGCGAAGGTCGGACATGAGGGACGCAAAGCTGGAATACTCGATGGTCTGCACGATGCTGTCGGCCACCGGAAGGGCAAACCCGGCCCGCTGCATCAACGCCCCAAGATCGCGGATTTCGCCCATTGGCAGAACCCTGGGGGAAAGACCACCCGTCACAAGCGTCTCGGCTTCGGCGAGACTGACGCGCAACTCTTGCAGGCTGCGCCCTCCTGGCAAAACGACAAGGCAAAGACCATCCGGCTTCAAGGCCCGGCGACACTGCACCAACTGTCCGACGGGGTCATTGGCCCAATGGAGGGACATGGCGTGAACGACAAGATCGTGCTCGCCTGTATCTAATAGGATGTGATCCTGATCCCCGACGATCACGGCATCTGGCAGCAATTCTTGCCACACTTCAGGAAAACCCGTCACCAAGGCAGGCGACGTAAACGTTCTGTTAACCTCGGTAAGCCTCTCCTGCAGGTCAGCCAGAGCGAGTCGGTGCAGGAACATCGCCGCGTCATGGGTGGGCAAAGCCTTGGCGCGGGCGCGGTGGCGGGAAAGTGCCACAAGATCCGTCAGGGCAGGCGGCTGAGTCATCGGCGGGACTTTAGGAGGGCGGAATGAGAATGCAAGGCGCGCTGCAACTGCTGTATCCGCCGCAGTGCATTTCCTGCCAGGCCCCTGTGCAATCCGACTTCGGCCTGTGCAGCGACTGTTGGCGCGAAACCCCGTTCATCTCTGGCATGGTCTGCGACCAGTGCGGTGTGCCCCTGCCGGGACAGGACGCCGAGGAACGCGCGCTTTGCGATGACTGCATGACCGTCGCCCGACCCTGGGACCGGGGCCGAGCAGCGCTGATGTACCGCGACAACGGGCGGCGCCTGGTGCTTGCGCTGAAGCACGGCGACCGGATGGATCTGGCGCGACCGGCTTCGGCCTGGATGCTGAAGGCGGCATTGCCGATCCTGCAACAGGATATGCTGGTGGTGCCGGTGCCCCTGCACTGGATGCGGCTTTTCCGGCGGCGGTTCAATCAGGCGGCACTCCTGTCAGGCGCCATCGCCAAAGCGGCCAAGCTGGACCATTGCGCGGACGCGCTGATCCGCACCCGCACCACCGGCAGCCAGGAGGGCAAAACCCGCGACGCCCGTTTCGCCAACCTGGTCGGCGCTTTTCGAGTGCCGACAGGACGAGAGAAAGGGGTGGACGGGCGCAATATCCTGCTGGTTGATGACGTGATGACCTCGGGC
>JANMGI010000499.1:0-2929 GCA_031374565.1 Paracoccaceae bacterium
ATGATGCGACGCCTCATGCCCAAGGACGAAGGCCAGCTCATCCTGGTTCCGCGCATCGGCGATCAGTGCCAGCGTGAAGCCGATCACCGGACGGTTGAACTTGTCCAGCGTCTGAAAGGCGTTCGGCGGCTGGCCGGGGCGGTCGTCGATGACGATGCGGAAGTCGCAGTTCTGCGCCACACCCCGGCTGCGGCAATAGCTTTCGGCCACAGGCTCGACGCGGGACACCACGGTCAGGAAGTTTTCCGCCGCCGCGCGGGCGGGCTGCGCCGCAGTGATGGCGACCGCGGGCGCATCAGGGGGCGCGGGATAGGTGGAAATACAGCCGCCCAACGCAAAGGGCACGGCAAAAAGCAGGGATAAGCGCATGGGGACCCTCGACTGGACAGGGGAAGGGTAGCAGATCACAGGCCAAGAGAAAGGGTGGCTCACAAACCTGTCATGGCACCAAATCCATTGCCGGGGGGCGGGCGCGACGATAACCTGACCGCATGTTCACCATCGAGCACGAATTCGACGCCACTGTGATCACCCTTGTCGATGAGGGCGGCGATCTTCCGTTGATGGAAGATATCGTGATCAATGCCTTCGAGGATTGCGTGACGGTTGAGCAAGTCGATCCGCAGACCGATGAGGTAATGCACTTGACCCTGTCGCTGGCCCAGGTTCGCGACCTTGCCGCCGCGCTGAACCTGCCGGAAGGCAGCTACCGGCTGGAGAAGAAGGCGCCGTAACTTCGGGCCCGAAAACTTGGGTCAGTCCAGCCGGAAGACCTTGTCGCGAGAGGACGCGCCGCGCAGCAGCGTCAATCGGGTTTTCGCCACCCCAAGGGCCTTGGCCAGCGCCATGCGGGCGGCCTCGGTCGCCTTTCCGGCTTCGGGGGTCTCGGTCACGCCGATGCGGATCTGGCTGTCGACCAAGTCCACACCGGCCCGGCGGGCGTTCGGGGCGACACGGATGGCAAAGGTGGCCCCCGGCTGGGCGAGGTGGCTAAGGTCGGTCATGACCCCTTGAAAGCCGGGCGCGCAGGTGAGGCAAGAGCAAACCTTTTCGAAAAGATCTGCAAAAACCTTCCAAGGATTTTGGCCCGGCCCGACCGTCTGGTCAATCGGCGTCATCGACCCTAATCTTGGACATAGCGCCAGGGAGACCGCAGATGACCACCGCCTTCTTTTCGGACGAACGCTGCTTCTGGCATGGCGGCGGTAATTATGCCTTCACGCTGCCGGTGGCAGGTCTGGTGCAGCCCACGAAGGGGGGCTTGCCGGAAAACCCGGAAACCAAGCGGCGCCTGCGCAACCTGATCGAGGTGACGGGTCTAGCCCGCCATCTTGCAATGCGCGGGTGCGACGAAGTCAGCAGGGAGGACCTTCTGCGGGTTCACCCCGAAAGCTACCTCTCGGCCTTCAAAGCGGCCTCGGATGCGGGCGGGGGCGAGCTTGGCCTGCGCACCCCGTTCGGTGCGGGCGGGTATGAGATTGCCGCTCTCTCCGCAGGGCTGGCGAAAGCTGCCCTGCGGTCGGTCCTGACCGGAGAGGTCCGGAACGCCTATGCCCTGTCGCGCCCGCCGGGGCACCACTGCACCAGCGATTTCCCGAACGGCTTTTGCCTTTTGAACAACATCGCCGTGGCGATCCGGGCGGCTCAGGCCGAGGGGCTGGTCCGGCGCGTCGCCGTCATCGACTGGGACGTGCACCACGGCAACGGGACCGAGGCGATCTTCTGGCAAGACCCCGATGTTCTGACCATCAGCGTGCATCAGGACCGCAACTACCCGCTGGATACCGGCGGGGTCGAGGCCGTGGGCGAAGGGGCGGGCAAGGGCTTCAACCTGAACCTGCCCTTGCCCCCCGGCACCGGCCAAGTGGGCTATCTTCACGCGATGGAGCGGGTGGTGCTGCCCGCGCTTGACCGGTTCAAGCCCGAGGCGATCATCGTCGCCTGCGGCTTTGACGCCGCTGCGGTCGATCCGCTGGGCCGGATGCTCTGCACCGCCGAAACCTTCCGTCTCTTGACCCGAATGGCCATGCAGGCTGCTGACAGGCTGTGTGACGGGCGGCTGACCCTCGTGCATGAGGGCGGCTATTCCGAGGTCTATGTCCCGTTCTGCGGCCATGCGGTGCTGGAGGAACTGTCCGGAGCCCCCGTCACGGCCCCCGACCCGCTGGCCTCGACGCTGGCCAAACGCCAGCCCGACGCCCGGTTCGATGCCTTTGTGCGGGGCTGGATCGACGAGGCCGCCGTGCAGCTTGGCTTCTGACGCTGGCATCCTCCGGCAGGTCGGGTTAGCTTGCGCGCGCCCTCACCGAAGGACCAGACATGCCTGCCCGCAACGATGCCGCCCTTGCCTTCCTGAAAGCCCGCCGCTCGCGCCCGGCGAAACTGTTCACCCATCCCGTGCCGGACCGTGAGCAGCTGACCGAGATCCTGACCGCCGCCACCCGCGTGCCAGACCATGGCAAGCTGGAACCCTGGCGGCTGATCGTCGTGCTGGGCGCGGCCTTTGCGCGGATCGCCGATCTGGCCGAGGCCCGAGCCCGCGAATTGGGCGGCGACGCGGAAATGGCGGCCAAGGGGCGGGGGCAATACGATATGGCCAAGCTGGCGGTGGTGGTCATCGCCTCACCCAAGCCCTCGCCCAAGGTTCCGGCGGTCGAACAGGCCATGTCGGCGGCGGCCCTCTGCCTCGGCATCGTCAACGTGGCCGAGGCTGCGGGCTGGGGCGCTTGCTGGCTGACCGGCTGGCCTTCGCATGACGGGGTCTTCGCTGCCCGCGCCTTCGGCTGTGAGGGCGGCGAGACGGTTGCCGGCATCGTCCATATCGGCACTCCGCCGCCGGACGGCCCCGACCGCCCAAGGCCAGACCTTGGCCGGATCGTCACCTGGGTTGACGCGTGATCTTCGCTGCCTTCTTCCGCGCCCTTGGCCA
>JANMGI010000539.1:0-4638 GCA_031374565.1 Paracoccaceae bacterium
GCCCCGGCGGCCTTCAAGGCCCGCGCGAGGCGCTGGGTCAGGAAATGCACCCGTTCCGCAATCGCCCGCAGACCCTTCGGCCCGTGGAAGACGGCATACATCGACGCCATCACCGCCAGAAGGGCCTGCGCCGTGCAGACGTTGGATGTCGCCTTCTCGCGCCGGATGTGCTGCTCGCGGGTTTGCAAGGACAGCCGGTAAACCCGCCCGCCTTGCGCGTCGATCGACACGCCCACGATCCGCCCCGGCATCTGCCGCTTGTGCGCATCCTTGACCGCCATGAACGCGGCGTGCGGCCCACCATAGCCCATCTGCACCCCGAAGCGCTGCGCCGAGCCGACCGCGATGTCGGCCCCCATCGCTCCCGGTTCCTTCAGCATGCACAAGGCGAGGAGGTCCGTCGCCATGATCGCGATGGCCCCGGCCGCATGAAGCGTCGCGATGCGGACGCTGAAGTCGACAACATGGCCGTAGCTGGAGGGATACTGGAAGATCGCGCCGAACACCTTGGTCGGGTCCAGATTGCGCACGTCATCCTCGATGATCTCGATTCCCAAGGGCAGCGCACGGGTGCGGATCACGGCAATGGTCTGCGGATGGCAGAAGCGGTCGACGAAGAAGGCCTTGGCTTTCGATTTCGCCACTCGTTCGGCCATCGTCATCGCTTCCGCTGCGGCGGTTGCTTCGTCCAGCAAGCTTGCGTTGGCCACATCAAGCCCGGTCAGGTCGCACACCATGGTCTGGAAGTTCAGCAAAGCCTCCAGCCGCCCTTGAGCGATTTCCGGCTGATAGGGCGTGTAGGCCGTGTACCAGGCCGGGTTTTCCAGGATGTTCCGCTGGATCGCCGGGGGCGTCACTGTGCCGTAATACCCCTGCCCGATCAGGCTGGTCATCACCCGGTTCTTCGCGCCCACCTCCTTCATTTTCGCCAGCAACTCATGCTCGGCCAAGGGAGCCCAGGGCAGCGGCTTTGCCTGCCGGATCGAAGGCGGCACGGTCTGGTCGATCAGCTCGTCCAAGGTGCGGACCCCAACGGCGGCCAGCATCTCTTCCATCTCCACCGGAGAGGGGCCGATGTGGCGACGATTGGCGAAGTCATAGGGGTTGTAGTCGGTGGGGGTGAAGGTCATGGCGTTACCTCTGAAGATCGAGAATGTGCCTCTGCGCCGGGCCCCAAAATCCTTGAGCAAGGATTTTGACAAATTTCTTCCTCAAGAAATTTGGGGCGCGCGCGCGGGGCAGCGGAGCGTCAGCCGATCAGGTCCTGATACTCGTCCTCGTCCATGAACTGGTCGAGCACGCTCAGATCATCCAGCTTCAGCTTGAAGAACCAGCCGGCCCCCGTCGGGTCCTCGTTCACCAGCGCCGGGGCATCGACCAGCTTGGTGTTCACCGCGACGATCTCGCCATCGACCGGGGCCAGGATGTCGGACGCGGCCTTGACGCTTTCGATCACGCAGATCTCGTCACCCTCGGCCACCACCGTCTCGGTCTCCGGCAGTTCGACGAAGACCACGTCGCCCAGCTGGGTCGCGGCATGTTCGGTGATGCCGACGACGACAAGGTCACCCTCGACGCGCAGCCATTCATGATCCTTGGTATATTTCATCGCAGGGTCCTCAGCGTTTGTAGGTTGTCGGTTGGAAGGGAAGATCAGTTACCGTGACCGGCATCCGCTTGCCGCGCACTTCACCATCAAGTGAGCTGCCGATGGCGGAAAAATGACGCGCGACATAGCCCATAGCAATAGGCGCACCAACCGTCGGGCCGAACCCGCCCGAGGTGACGCGCCCGACCGGGGTGCCATCCGGGGCAAAAAGCTCCACCCCCTCGCGCATCGGGGCACGTCCCTCCGGGCCAAGGCCGACGCGCAGTCGCTCCGGCCCCATCGCAAGTTCCTTCAGGATGCGCGCGGCACCGGGGAAGCCACCCTCACGCGCGCCGCCAGTCCGGCGGGCCTTCTGGATCGCCCAGGTCAGGTTTGCCTCGACCGGGCTTGTGGTGGTGTCGATGTCATGGCCGTAGAGGCACAGGCCCGCCTCAAGCCTTAGGGAGTCTCGCGCGCCCAGACCAATCGGCGCGACACCCGGCTGCGCCAGAAGCTTGCGGGCAAAACCTTCGGCATCAGCGTCGGGGATCGAGATTTCAAACCCGTCCTCACCGGTATAGCCGGACCGGGAGACCCAGATGTCCCCCAGCACCCGGTGATCCATGAACCGCATCGCCGTCACTTCAGGTAGCAATACTGCCAAGGCCGCCTCGGCCCCCGGCCCTTGCAGCGCCAGCAGCGCGCGGTCGGTCACCGGCTGAACCTCAACCCCCGGCATCATCGCGGTCATATGGGCGATATCGTCAGCCTTGCAGGCCGCGTTCACCACCGCATAAAGATGATCCCCCCGGTTGGTGAACATCAGGTCATCCAGAATGCCGCCGCCGTCATTGGTGAAAAGGCCATAGCGCTGGCGACCTTGCGGAAGACCCAGCACATCGACGGGCATCAAGGCCTCGAAGGCCAGCTTCAGCGCTTCCATTCCGGCTTTCGGCCGCAGGATCACCTGCCCCATGTGGCTGACGTCGAACAGCCCGGCGGCTACCCTTGTGTGCAGGTGTTCCTTCATCACGCCTTCAGGATACTGCACCGGCATCTCGTAGCCCGCAAAGGGCACCATCTTGCCGCCAAGCGCCACATGCAGATCATGCAGCACCAGGCGCTTTAAATCGGGGCGCTTCAGGCCTTCGTCAAGGCTGGCCATCGCCACCCCTCCATCCTTGGCCGGAAAACGTACCGGCACCGTCAGGCGGACCAATCCCCACCCTGCGATGCCCCCTCTGTCCTTGCACCCCCAAAAGCCTTGGGCTGGTGCGCCTGAGATCGTTATCCCTTCGGCGTCCCGGTGTGTCCGGGAACTCTCCAGAGTCCTTTGTCAGATACGGTCCCTTGCGCCTGAGAGTTTACCGGGGCGGTTGCTCCTTCGGCACCGTCGGGCTTGGTACGGCCCGCCGGATTCTCCCGAACCTGACGCCTGATCGTTAGCCCAACTGCCCACAGCCCGGCAAGGGGAAATCGGAATGCGACGGCATACAGCGCAAAACCGACAGCCGGATCAGGCCGGACCCTCGCCCGGCACGGCTTCGGGGGGGCGGGCCATGGGCGCAACCCGGAAACGTGGATGGCGAATGGCGTACCAGCCCATCCACACGGCGATCAGCCCGAAGACTACCCCCCCAACGGCCTGCCCGATCAGCACCCCTTGCGCACCCCAGACCCCGCCCAGCCACATCGCAGGGGGCACGGTCCCAACCGTATGCCGCCCCCAGTTGACCAGCGTGCTCCAGAACGGGCGGCCAAGGTTGTTGCACAAAGCATTCGACACGAAGATCAACCCGTTGAAAAAGAACAACAGGCTCAGCGGGCCGCAGAAGAGGTAAAGCAGATCGCGGGTCACGCCTTCGGCCTTGAAGAGATCCGCCAAAGGCGCGCGGAACAAGAATAGCGCCAGCGAAACCGTCGCAATGATCAGTCCGGTAAAGAGGATGCTGTCGCGGAACACCCGCGCCACCCGGTCCATCCGGCCAGCGCCCAGGTTCTGCCCGACAATCGGCCCCAAAGCCCCCGACAGCGCGAAGATCATCGCGAAGGCCACCGGCGTCAGTCGCCCGGCAATCGCCATGCCGGCCACCGCAGGTTCGCCGTAGACGCCTACCATCCGGGTGACAAGCGCCTGCCCTACGGGGGTTGCCATCTGGGTCAGGATAGCGGGCGCCGAAATCGCCACGAACGGCTTCAGGAAATCAGCCATGGCATCGCCGGTGATCGGCGCAAAGCCCCCGATCCGCCGCCACACCGGCCAGAGCGCCACTGCGATCATCACGCAGCGCGAGCCTGCCCCGGCAATCGCGGCACCCGTCAGTTCCAGGTCCAGCCAAAGAATCAGCACCGGGTCAAGCGCCGCCAGCGCAACCGCCCCCCAGACCGTCACCATCATCGCCCGCCGCGCCTCGCCATAGGCGCGCAGGATCGCTGCCCCAAGGATTGCCACGATCAGCAAGGGCTGGCTCAGCGTGTAAATCCGCAGAAAACTCAGCGCTTCCTCTGCTGTGCGCCCCTTCGCTCCGATCAGATCGACGATCTGCGGCAGAAGCACCCAGACGACCGCCGTAAAGGCCACGCCCAGGCCTCCACCCAGCGCCAGCCCCACCGTCGACCGCTGCCGCGCAAGGCTCGTATCCCGCGCGCCCACGGCTTGCGCCACAAGCACCGTCACCCCGATGGACAGGCCGATCCCGATTGCCGTGGTGAAGAACATCACCGCCCCGGCATAGCCAATGGCCGCAGTCAGATCGGGATCACCCAACCAGCTGATGTAGACCATGTTGATCAGATCAACGACGAAGATCGCCATCAAGCCGACCGATGCCGACAGCGACATCACCGCTATATGGCGAAAGAGGTTCCCCTCGACAAACTTCGCCTGCGCACCCGGACCAGCCATCGAAACCCTCGTTGCATGAGGGCGGAAATAGCCCCAAGTCATTCTATGTCGACAAATATCCCACGGGAGGTCCGGAGGGTGTGAAACCCTCCGGCGGCCAGCCGCAAACTCAGACCACCGGCACCTTCTGCAACAGCGGCATCAC
>JANMGI010000616.1:0-4231 GCA_031374565.1 Paracoccaceae bacterium
GGCAACAACCCGGCCGTGGCTGCCTGGCAGACCGACAACGAATACGCCTGCCACGAGACTACGCTGTCCTATTCCGAGGCCGCGAAAACCGCGTTCCGCGACTGGCTGGCGCAGCGCTATCAGTCGCCGGACGCGCTGAACCGGGCCTGGGGCAATGTCTTCTGGTCGATGGAATACAGCGATTGGGGTGACATCGGCCTGCCGAACCTGACCGTGACCGAGCCGAACCCAAGCCACGTGATGGATTTCCGCCGCTTTGCCAGTGACGAGGTCGCAAGCTTCAACCGTGTGCAGACTGACATCATCCGCAAGCACTCACCCTATCCCATCGCGCACAACTATATGGGTGCGGTGACCGAGTTCGACCATTTCGCGGTGGGCGCCGACCTCGATATCGCGTCCTGGGACAGCTATCCGCTGGGCTTCCTGTCGCAAAAGGTTCCGGCTGATGCCGAGCACAAGCGCCGCTTTGTCCGTCAGGGCGACCCGGACTTTCAGGCCTTCCACCACGACCTTTACCGCGCCGTGGGCCGGGGGCGCTGGTGGATCATGGAACAGCAGCCCGGTCCGGTGAACTGGGCACCCTTCAACCCCGATCCCTTGCCCGGAATGGCCCGGCTTTGGGCGTGGGAGGCCTTTGCCCATGGGGCCGAGGCGGTCTGCTATTTCCGCTGGCGTCAGGCCCCTTTCGCGCAGGAACAGATGCATTCGGGCCTGTTGCGGCCCGACAGCGCACCCGCGCAGGCCTTTGGCGAGGCCGGTCAGGTGGCGCAGGAACTGGCTGCAATGCCGCCCGAGGCGGGGACAGCCAAGGCCGATGTGGCGCTGGTGTTCGACTATGCTTCGGACTGGGCCTGGGAAACCCAGCCGCAGGGGCGCAGCTTCAGCTACTTCTGGATGGTGTTCCACTTCTACAAGGGCCTGCGCCGTCTTGGCCTGAACGTGGACATCGTGGCCCCCGACACCGCAGATCTGTCTGCCTACAAACTGGTGCTGGCCCCCGGTCTTTTCACCCTGTCAGACAGGCTGAAATCGGCGCTTGCCGCACATCAGGGCACGGCGATCCTGGGTCCGCGGACCAATTCCAAAACCGCGAACTTCTCGATCCCGGTGCCGTTGCCGCCTGCCCTTCCCGGACTGGATGTGGTGGTGGCGCGGGTGGAAACCTTGCCGCCGGATGTGCCGGTGCCGCTGGCCCAAGGCGGAGCGCTGATAAACTGGCGCGAAAAGCTGGAGGGTGGGGCAGAAGTCATCGAAGTGGCCGAAGATGGCTGGCCCGCGCTGGTGGCGGCGGGCAAGCTGAACTACCTGGGCGGCTGGCCCGATGATGTGGCCCTGACCCGCATCCTGATGCGCGCCTGCGCCGCCGAAGGGATCGAGACCGATCCCCTGCCCGAAGGCCTGCGCCGCCGGGATACCGCGACGCACAGGTTCCTCTTCAACTACAACCCGGTCCCGGCGGAATGGGGCGGGGTGTCGATCCCCCCGGCAGGGGTGCACTGGACGGACCTGTAGGGTGGTCGAAAAGACGTGGGCAAATTGCCCACCCTACCCGGCGCTTCCGTAGGGTGGGCAATACTGCCCACCACGCCTGCGCGATTCAGTCCTGAACCGCCACTGTCCCCGTCACCGGCAGGAACGCCGCGGCGTTCGGGCCAAGGGTAAGCCGGTCGCCTTGCAGAACCGAATGCAGCGACGGGCCGGTCGGCGCATCCACGCCCGCGACCGTGACCGACAAAGCCACTGGCGACAGGTTGAACAGGCACAGAAGCGCCTCAGCGCCCTCGCCCCGGACAAAGCCCAGCACCGGCTCGTGCAGGTCAAGAAAGCGGGTTTTGCCCGCCTGAAGGGCTGCTGATCCTTTGCGGAAGGCAATCACTGCCCGGTAATGCTCCAGCACCGACCCTTGGGCGCCGTCCTGCCCCGCGACGTGCCGGGCGGCCTGCTCTGGCTTCACCGGCAGCCAGGGCTTGCCGGTCGAAAAGCCCGCGTTGGGCGAGGCATCCCAGACCATCGGCGTGCGGGTGTTGTCGCGGCCGATTGGCTCGGGCCAGAAGACGATCCCCTGCGGGTCGGTCAGTTCCTCAAGTTCCAGTGGAGTGTCGGTTTGTCCCAACTCCTCACCTTCCCAAAGGCAGATCGATCCTTCGAATGACAGAAGCAGCGCGCCCGCCTGCTTGGCGACATCATCAACATTCTCGCCGTGCTTGGCCCAGCGGGTGGCGTGGCGGACGACGTCGTGGTTGGAAAACGCCCACATCGGCCATCCGTCGGGCGCGCCCTTGAAGAAGCCCTCGATCTTCTCGCGGAAGAAGGCGGCCTCATACTCATAGCCCATCAGTTCGAACGAATAGCACTGATGGAGCCGCCCGGGCGCGGTGTATTCGCCCATCATCCGGATCGCGTGGTGCGCCTCGCCCATCTCGCCCACGCTTGCAGCGCCATATTCGTCCAGAAGGGTGCGGATGCGTTCCATCCACAACAGGTTCTCGGGCTGGTTCTTCGAGAAGATGTGGTACTGCATTCCGTAGGGGTTGCCCTCGGGTTCCTTCTTCACGCGGTAGTCGGCAGGATCGTCGCGGAAGAGGGGGTCGTGGAAGAAGTAGTTCACCGTGTCGAAGCGGAAGCCGTCCACGCCACGTTCCAGCCAGAAGCGCATGCTGTCCAGCGCCCAGTCCTGAACGTCGGGGTTGTGGTAGTTCAGGTCGGGTTGCGACGTCAGGAAGTTGTGCAGGTAGTATTGCTTCCGCCGCGCATCCCACTGCCAGCACGACCCGCCAAAGACCGACAGCCAGTTGCAGGGCGGCGTGCCGTCGTGTTTCGGGTCGGCCCAGACATACCAGTCGGCTTTGGGGTTGGCCCGGTCCTTGCGGCTTTCCGCGAAAAAGGGGTGCTGGTCCGAACTGTGGCTAAGGACCTGGTCGATGATCACCTTCAGCCCCAGCCCGTGCGCGCGGGCGATCAACGCGTCGAAATCGGCAAGGGTCCCGAAGACCGGGTCGACGTCGCAATAGTCGCTGACGTCATAGCCCATGTCCTTCATCGGGCTTTTGAAGAAGGGCGAGAGCCAGACCGCGTCCACCCCAAGCGAGGCCAGATGCGGCAGGCGCTGGGTGATGCCGGGCAGGTCGCCCACCCCGTCGCCGTTCGAATCCTGGAACGACCGGGGATAGACCTGATAGGTCACTGCACCACGCCACCACTCGGTCATCCCGGCCTCCACATCCTGATCGCGTCCCGCCCTTAGCTGCGGCCCGACTTTGGCAAAAGGCCAAAGCGGTTTCATTGGGCTGTTGTATGGATAATCCGCTGATTTGCGGCAGTTCCGCAACCCTTTCATCCAGGCCACGGTCGCATCCGTCACAACGGGTGATCGTACCCATCACAATTCTCCATTTGACGCCTGCCGCACTGCGGCGCAGGTTCCGCCTTCAGTTCGGAGACGCCCCATGACCAAAGCCCCTATCCTTACCCCGGTCCTGATCGCAGGCTGCACGATCCTGATGATTTCCTTCGCGATCCGGGCCAGTTTTGGCGTGTTCCAGATCCCGGTCGCGACCGAGTTTGGTTGGCCGCGTGCCGACTTTTCCATGGCCATCGCGATCCAGAACCTGGCCTGGGGGATCGGGCAGCCGATCTTTTCGGCCTTTGGCGAACGCTTTGGCGACCGCAAGACCATCGTGATCGGCGCGCTTTTGTATGCGCTGGGGCTGGTGTTGTCGGCCTATGCCATCACCCCCGGCCAGCATCAGGCGCTGGCGATCCTGGTGGGCTTTGGCATCGCGGGAACCGGGTTCGGTATCATCCTGCCGCTGATCGGTCGCGCGTCCACGCCCGAGCGGCGCAGCCTGACGCTGGGCATCGGGTCGGCCATCGGGTCGGCGGGGCAAGTGTTCGGCCCGCCCCTGGCAGAGGTCCTGTTGCAGAGCCTGCCCTGGCAGACCGTCTTCCTGATCTTTGCCGGCCTTATCCTGCTGGCCCTGCTGGCGCTGCCGTTCCTGAAGCCTCCGGCCAAGACCACCACCTATTCCGAACCGCACGAGCCGATGCTGACGGTTCTGAACCGGGCGCTGCGTGATCCATCCTATATGCTGATCTTCCTGGGGTTCTTTTCCTGCGGTTATCAACTGGGCTTTATCACCGCGCATTTCCCGGCCTTCATCACCGAGGTGTGCGGCCCGATTGACCCGGGCGGATCGCTTGCCGCACTGGGGATCACCACGACCTCGGC
>JANMGI010000668.1:0-2616 GCA_031374565.1 Paracoccaceae bacterium
TTCGGACGCGGCTTCGAAAAGCTGCGCCAATGTCGGGAAGACGTCGCGGAAAAGGCCGGAGACGCGCAGGGTGACGTCTATCCTTGGGCGGCCAAGGATCGCGAGGGGCAGGATATCGAAGCCCGACACGCGGGCGGAGCCGTCGTCCCACTTCGGCGCGAGACCCGCGAGGTGCAGGGCCATCGCGAATTCTTCGCCCGCCGTGCGCATGGTGGCGCTACCCCAGAGGTCGACCACCAGCCCGCGCGGGTAGTCGCCGTGGTCTTGCAGGTGGCGGCGGATCAGCTCTTCGGCCAGTTTTACGCCCTGGGCATGGGCGTTTCGGGACGGCACGGCGCGGGGATCGACGCTGTAAAGGTTTCTTCCCGTCGGTAGAACGTCGCTGCGGCCCCGGTTGGGGGAGCCTGCGGGGCCGGGCGCGACGCGGTGGCCGTTCAGGGCGGTGAGGAGGCCTTCGGTTTCGCCGGGGGCTTGGCCGAATATGTGCAGGCCGTGGCCGAACTGGCTTTCCTTCAGGTCGCAGACGAAGCGGTCGATCCGTGTGACCGCCTCAGCCGGAGTGGCGGTCGCCGAAAGGCCAAGGTCATCAGCAACGCCGGAGGCGCTCGCCTCGTCGCGGATTGATGCGATCAGGCGGGTGCGACGGGCTGGATCAAGGCCATCGGCGGTGGAGTATTCGTCGAGCAGACGTTCGAGGCGCAAAAGCGCGGGCGGGGTGGCGCTGGCGATCATTGGCGGAGGCAGGTGGCCCAGGGTGACAGCCCCGATGCGGCGCTTGGCCTGGGCGGCCTCGCCGGGGTCGTTGACGATGAAGGGGTAGATGACCGGGGTGGGGCCGATCAGCGCTTCGGGCCAGCAGGTATCAGAAAGGGCGACGGACTTGCCGGGCAGCCATTCCAGGGTGCCATGGGCGCCCATGTGGATCAGCGCGTGGGGGTCTTGCGCCCGGAGCCAGAGGTAGAAGGCGACATAACCGTGGCGCGGGGTGCGGGCGAGGTCGTGGTAGCTGTCGTCGCGGGTCTGCACGTCGCCGCGCTCGGGTTGGAGCGCGATGAGGGTGTTGCCGCGGCGGGTGGCGGGGAAATGGAACTGGCCGTCCTTCACGGATGGGTCGGTCGAGGGGTCGCCCCAGGCTTCGGTGAGGGTTGCGCGGAGCGCTTCGGGGAGGGTTTCCAGCGCCTTCAGGTAGTCTGACAGGGGCCAGGTGAGGGTCTCGGTCAGCGCTTGCGGCAGCGGGGTGCCTTGGGTGAGGCTGTAGCCCTCGGTGGCGAGGTCGGCCATCAGCGCTTCGACCGAAGCGAGCGCATCAAGGCCAACGGCATGGGCCATCTGGTGCGCGCGGCCAGGGTAGGTGGAGAGGATGATCGCCAGGTGCCGGGCGTGCGCCGGGGTCGTGGCGAGACGGTGCCAGGCTTTGACCCGGCCCACCACGGCGGCGATGCGGCCGGCATCGGCGCGGTGGGCAAAGCGCGAGAATTGGAGGTCCGGGTGACGTTTGGCCGGGGATTTGTGGCTGATGAGCCCGGCGAAAAGGCGGCCATCAACCTCGGGCAGGACGACGTGCATGGCAAGGTCGGCAGGTGACAGACCCCGGTCAGACGCCACCCAATCGCGGCGGCGGGCGGTGGACAGAGCAACCTGGAAGACGGGGCACGTGGCAGCGTCGAAGGGGGTGGTGCCATCGTCGGATTTGGCGGAGAAGGCGGTGGCGTTGAGGATGGCGACTGGGGCGGTAGCGGTCAGGTGGGTTGAGAGCCAGTCGGCAACGCCGGGGGCCTTGAGGCTGAGGGCGAAGGCGCCATAGGCTGTGAACCCCTCGGCGCGGAGGGCGTGGATCAGGGCGTCTACGGGAGCGGTGTCACCGGAGGTCAGATAACTGCGGTAGAAGGTTACGAGGACCGGGCCTTTGTTTGCGGGCGTCCCGCCAATTCCTTCTGGCAAAAGGGGAGGGGCGGTTGGGTCGGCGGCAGGCTGCGCCCCCTCCCCGTCCCTCCCCCACGAAGGAGGGAGGGAGGCGCGGTTGGTGGCGTCTCGCTCGTTCGGAAACGCTTCATGGGTTGCAAGGTCGGTGGCCGGGTGCCTTCCCTCCCCCTCGGTGGGGAGGGGCTTGGGGTGGGGGGCTGGTGCTGGTGCGGAAATCACGCCCTTTTCCGGATCGTAGAACCCCATCTGCGGCACGGTCTTGTCGCCCACCACAGGGGCCACGTAGATGCCCGCCGCCAGCGCGAGTTGCGCGAGGGCTGCCTGTGCGGCGACGGCTCCGCCTTCGTCGCACAGCGCCTGAAGACGGCGGAGAGTAGAGACAGGGAGGGTTGAGAGCTCATCCAGCCGGGGGTTGTCCCGGCCGTCGGCGGGCAGGATGGCCAGCGCGATGCCCTGTCGTCTGGCCAGGTCTTGCAGGGTGGCCAGGCCGTAGGGCCAGTAGGCTTCGCCGCCGATCAGGCGGACGAGGATAGCCTTTGCGCCGGTGAGGGTCTTTTCGACGTAGGTGTCGATGGAAACGGGATGTTTCAGGGCGATGATGTTGGCAAGGCGTAGGGTGGGCAATCTGCCCACGTCTTCCGGGTGGCGCGTTGGCAGATTGCCCACCCTACTTCTTTCCCACCCGGCTTGAAA
>JANMGI010000696.1:0-2305 GCA_031374565.1 Paracoccaceae bacterium
GCGCAGCATGGCGGCATGGCGCATCGTCCAGTCGGTCAGCCGGGATAGTTCCTGCGTCGAACGGTCTGAGCGCTCCAACTGCCGAAGCTCTTGAAACGCGGTGTTCAGCGCATCCCAGACCTGAGTGGTCAGAGCGGTTCGTACAATGCGGCCATTTTCGCGCGCGGCGGTGATGCAGCTTGCGATGGAGGACGGGTTATCCCGGTCGAAGAACAGGAAGCTTTCGATGTTGCGCTGCACCGGGTCGCCGTACTTCTCACCAAAGGCATGGGCCATGCCGGTGGCCTGAAGAATGCTGTCCCATTCGCTGCGGTAGCCGTGGGCCGAGGGCAAGAGGCTGATCCGGCTGCCAACCTCCAGAAGGCGGGCGACGGTATCGGCGCGCTCCATGTAGCGGGCGATCCAGTAAAGGTTGTCGGCGGTGCGGCTTAGCATGACATCACTCCGCCAGAACCCAGGTGTCCTTGACCCCGCCGCCCTGCGACGAGTTCACCACCAAAGACCCCTCTTTCAGGGCAACACGGGTCAGCCCGCCGGGAACGAGTTCGATGCGTTCGCCGACCAGACAGTAAGGGCGCAGATCGACGTGACGCGGGGCGACACCCTCTTCGACGAAGGTGGGCACGGTGGACAAAGCAAGGGTCGGCTGGGCAATATAATTGCCGGGGTCCTCGACAATCTTGGCGCGGAAGGCCTCGACCTCGGCCTTGGTGCATTTCGGGCCGACCAGCATCCCGTAACCGCCCGAGCCGTGGACTTCCTTCACCACCAGCTCTGGCAACTTGTCGAGCACGTATTTCAGGTCATCCGACTTGCCGCATTGCCAGGTGGGGACGTTGTTCAGGATCGGCTCTTCGCCGAGGTAGAAGCGCACCATGTCGGGGACATAGGTGTAGACCGCCTTGTCGTCGGCCACCCCTGCCCCAGGCGCCGAGCAGATCGACACCCCGCCGGACCGGTAGACATCCATCAGCCCCGGAATGCCCAGCATGCTGTCGGGGCGGAAGCACAATGGATCAAGGTAGGCGTCGTCGATGCGGCGGTAGATCACATCCACCCGCTGCGGGCCTTCGGTTGTGCGCATGTAGACGTATTCGCCGTCGACAAAGAGATCCTGGCCCTCGACCAGCTCCACGCCCATCAGGTCAGCCAGCAAGGAGTGTTCGTAATAGGCACTGTTGAAATGACCGGGGGTAAGGATCACCACGGTAGGTTCGCCCTTGCACTTCGCGGGGGCGACGCTGGCGAGGGTGCGGCGCAGCTTTTCCGAATAGTTGTCAACGGGTTCGATCCGGTTTTCGCGGAAGAGGTCCGGGAACATCCGCATCATGATCTCGCGCGATTCCAGCATGTAGCTGACACCCGAGGGCGTGCGGCAGTTATCCTCCAGCACGTAGAACTCTTCCGGACCGGTGCGGACGATGTCGACGCCCACGATGTGGGAATAGACCCCTTTCGACGGCACGAAGCCCGCGACGGCCTTCTCATACGCCTCATTCTGGTAGACGAGGCGGGCCGGGATGCGACCGGCACGGATGATCTCGCCCCGCCCGTAGACATCGACCAGGAAGGCATTCAACGCGCGGGCGCGCTGCTTGATCCCGCGTTCAAGCTTGCCCCATTCCGCGCCGGAAAAGACGCGCGGAAACATGTCGAAGGGGATCAGACGGTCGGGATCGCCGCCCTCGCCATAGACCGCGAAGGTGATGCCGATGCGGCGGAAAAGCGCCTCGGCCTCGGCCTGCTTCAGGCTGCGCAGCTCTTGCGGCATGGTTGCGACCCAGTCTTGCAGCCTGGCATAGGGACTGCGGACATCGGTTCCCTGGAACATCTCGTTGAACTGCGCCACAGCCGCCCCCCGCACTCACATTATCCCGACTAGAACAGAGGCTTGGCCCGGCGGAAAGCCTTTCCGGACGGATAGCGCCCGAGCCGTCACCATCTGCCCAATAATTGTGCAAATGTGCCACGCGCGGCGCGCCTAGCCAAGCGTCACTGGTGACCGGCTGCGGCCCATCAAGCGGTCTTTCAGCCTGCCTTTGAGCGACCGGGGGGCTGCGTGTTCATGATCGCGCAGGAAGATCAGGCCATTGATATCGGTCGATTTCATCAAGGCGAGCTTTGCCCCCCATTCCGCCGCAATCCCGAGTTCAACTCCGTCCGGAATGCCCCGGCGCGGCTGGTGCGTGCCGGGAACCCAGTCGTTGATGACAATGCCGGGAAAGCGGTCGCCCAGATCGGCCACCAGAGCGCGGGTCAGGATGCGCAAGGCGCCTTTCGACACGGCATAGCCCGCGGCCAGCGG
>JANMGI010000091.1:0-3979 GCA_031374565.1 Paracoccaceae bacterium
GGGCCGAAGAGCGGCCCGCGGTGGTTGGAGCGGTTCCGGCCCGGCTGGACGAGTTAGTCGCGGGCCGGACTGCCGCGCGGCGGGTGCTGGAAGCGCTTGGCCAGCCGCTGATGGGTTTGCCGATGGGGTCGGACCGGGCGGCGATCTGGCCTTCAGACATTTCCGGGTCCATCGCCCATGCCGCAGGCTATGCCGTGGCAGTTGGCCGTCACGGCCCTCCTGTCGGGATTGATCTGGAAGAGGACGCGGCCCTTGCCCCGGACCTCTGGCCGATAATCTGTTCGCAAGTCGAGCTGCGCCGGTTGGGGCCGGACGACACCGGGCGGATGGTTCGGCGCGTGTTCTGCGCCAAGGAAGCGGTCTTCAAGGCGCAAGAGGCCGGGCAGCGCGTGATGTTCGGCTTCGATACCCTAAGCGTCACCCTTGCCGATACCGGGTTTGATGCCCAATTCCTGACGGATGCCGGGGCGTTCCGGGCCGGACAGATCGTCCGTGGCCGGATCATCGTGGTGGATGGTCTGGTTCTGGCAGGGGTTCAGTGGTGAAAGTGACACGACGGTCGGCTTTCTTCGGCGGTTTGGGCGCGCTGGTCGGCGCAGGCGGTCTTTATGCCCTGTGGTCCCGGCCCCCTTCGGCTGCCTTCGTTCGTGAGCGCCTGGCAACAACGCTGCCCGCCCCAACAGGCCCGTTGAACGTCTACCATCTTGGCCACAGCCTGGTGAACCGCGACATGCCCGCGATGCTGGCCCAACTGGCCCCCACCGGGCACAAGTATGACAGCCAGCTTGGATGGGGCACCACGCTGAAGGCGCATTGGGGCGATGCCGAGATCACCGGTTTCGAGGCCGAGAATGCCCATTCCCACTTCCGGCCTGCGCATGAGGCCGTGGAAAGTGGTGACTATGACGCCATCGTGTTGACGGAAATGGTCGAAATCCGCTCGGCCATCCGCTACTTCAACAGCGCGGAATATCTGTCCCGCTGGGCACAGAAGGCCATCACGGGGCGGCCCGACGTGCGGCTTTATCTGTATGAGACCTGGCATCCGCTGGACGACGCGGAAGGCTGGCTGTCGCGTCTGGACCGCGATCATGAACGCTATTGGCTGCGCGAAGTGCTGGGTCCGGCCCTGCGCAACTTGCCGGAAAAGGCGCATTTCCACCTGATTCCCGCCGGACCCGTGCTTGCCGCCGTTGCGCGGGCTGTCGAGGGTCAGGGAGGGGTGGGAAACCTGCACGACCGCAACGATCTTTTCGCCCGGAACCCGGACGGCACATTGGACCCTATCCATCTGAACGATATCGGTAATTATCTGGTTGCTCTGGTGCATTATGCCGTTCTTTATCATGCGTCACCCATCGGCCTGCCCTACACTCTGCGGCGTGCCGATGGCCTGGCCGCAGTGGCGCCCGACACGATCACGGCCAGGCTCATGCAAGAGGTGACGGCCAAGGTTGTGCACACGCTGGGGTTGTCGGGCCTGTCTGCATGATGTGGTATTTGCGCCACCCCGACGATCATTCGAAAGGCAAGCCGCGCAGCGACCCCGATTCAGCCGGAATGCGGGCGCATTTCCTCTTTCCGAACGCGCGCGCTGCAAATACTGTCAGAGCGTTGCAGTCGTGCGCCCTGTTTTGACTGGACGCTAGGGAGTATTTTCGATGTCCATCCTTCGCCGTCTTGCCGTTTCCCTCTTCATTCTCCCGCTTCTTGCCGTTGCGTCACTGGCACAGGACTACAAAGTGCGTTCGGGTGACGTGCTGCAAATCGAAGTGCTGGAGGACGCGACGCTGAACCGTAGCGCCATCGTGCTTCCGGACGGGAAGATTTCCTTGCCGCTGGTTGGCAGCGTTCGTGCCGCGGGTCGCAGCCTTGCCGATGTGCAGGCCGACCTTGTCAGCCGCCTTGCCCCGAACTTCGCCACCGCGCCGACCGTGTTCGTGACCCTCAGCGCCCTGGCGGAACGTGTGACCGGACCCGCAGCTCCGCCGCGGACCGTCGACATATACGTCCTCGGCGCGGCAAACACCCCCGGCAAGGTTGACGTCAAGCCCGGTGCCACCCTGCTTCAGGCGCTGGCGCAGGCGGGAGGTGTCTCGCCCTTCGCCGCCAAAAAGCGGATCCAGCTGCGCCGCGTGGACAAATCGGGTGTCGAGCAGGTCTACAAGTTTGACCTCGACGCGATCGAACGTGGTGTGGCCGGTGGTGGTTCCACCCGTCTGGTCGCTGGCGATGTGATCGTCATCCCGCAGCGCAAACTCTTCGAGTAATCGGGACATGCGCCGCTCTGGCCTCGCCCTTGGCGGTCTTTATGCCGTCACCACAGCCCTGTCGTCATCGGCCAGTCTGGCCCAGGACGGCGGTGTGCGGATGGTCTTCGGGCTGGAGAACCGGCTGGAGATTGCCCGAAATGCCGAGCTGTCGGTGCCTGCAACTGGCACCGATGTTCTGAATGTGACCCGGCTTTCCTTCGGGCTGACCACCGAAACCGCCATCGACCGGTTGCAGTTCACCGCGTCGGGCGCCCTGATCGCCGAGAATACCGCTGGTCCTTCGGGAACCGAGCTTGATTTTGGGCGGGAAGCCGTAACTCTGGCCTATCACCGCGAAGTTCCGGCCGCCGTGCTGGACTTCAGCGCCGAATATCGCCGTGATAACGTCGACGCGTTCGAAGATGACCTGACCACGGTTGATGACACGGGCACGCGCACTGACCTCAATCTGTCGGCGCGGCTTGAAACCGGTCGGACGTCCTCAATCGGTTTCGCAATCGGCGCAGCCTATGACTCCACCGATTATCAGGACACGCTGGACCCCGACCTGACCGACACGACCGAAAAGCGGGCTGACTTTGCCGTGCTCTTTCATGCCTCGGCAACCACGACCGGCATCCTTGGCCTGCGCTACGCCTTGCGTGAGGATGAGAACCCCGGCACCCGCAGGATTGAAACCGTCACCACCTATGCCGGGCTGACCTATGCGGTCTCGGACCGGCTCGATCTGGCGGCAGAAATTGGCTACGTCGATTCCGAAGATGAAGATTTCGACGTCATCGAACGCTCACGCGGGCCGGAAGCACGGGTCAACCTGACCTATGACATGCCGGTCGGCACGGCCATGGCCGAAGCCACCCTGACCACCGTTGCGACCGAAGGCCAGCGCGAAACGATTGTGATCGGACGTGATCTGGAAACCCCAAACAACACCATTTCTGCCCGGCTGGGTGTGACCCATGCCGACACCACCGGCAGCGACCTGATCGGCAGCCTGCGCTGGGATCATCCGCTGCCTGATGGCACTTTGGGCGTGACCCTTGAACGCCGCGTAACCTTCGATGTCGATGGCGGTGAAGAGCTTGTGTCATCGGTCGCCCGGGCCAACTGGGCCAAGGACGTGAATGCACTGTCGTCGATCTCGCTGGATATCAGCTACGAACTTAGCGATGCGCCATCCGAACGGATCGAGCAGGTCACGCTGGGCGCTGGCTACAACTATCGCCTGACCGAATACTGGAACCTGAACAGCGGCGTCGGTTACCGCGTGCGCCATGACGCCGATGGCCGGTCGGAATCACCGAATCTGTTTTTGGCGATCAGCCGCAGCTTCGAGCTCAATCCCTGATATCCGTCGCTTCGGACGAAGGGGCAGCCGAACCTACCGGCTGCCCTTTCTCATTTGGGCGTGGTCGGACCCGGACGCAGCAGTTGCTTGACTGCATGGGTAAGCAAATCCCGCAGAAAATGTGGTGGGCCACCGGGAATACGCGGGTTCACCAAACGGCGGACGCGCAGGACAAGCCCGCCCGCCAGATGCGACAGTGTCGCCGCAACCGCGCGCAAAGTGCCGCCCCGTTTCCGGAAGTAGTGCCACCGGCTGTCAAACCAGTAACTCGGCACCCGCTTCCAGGTCTTCATTCCGGTGGAGACTGAACCGATATGTTCAACCCGGCTTTCGCGGACAAAATGCGTGGGCCACCCGG
>JANMGI010000095.1:0-2829 GCA_031374565.1 Paracoccaceae bacterium
CGTTCACCGCGCCAAGGTAGTCGTCCTGATCGGCCCGCTGCGGCACGTCGTATTCCGCGATGGGGACGGGGGACGTCAGGACCTGCGCAAGGATCTGATGGCGAAGATCGGCAAGGTCGGACTTCGCGTCGCCCTTTCTCGGGATCAGGATCAGGTCGGCCCCGTTCAGCGCGCGAATGGCCTGGCCGGTGACGTGGTCCGGATTGCCGGTGCCGATGCCGATGAGGGAAAGTGTGGTCATGGGGTCTTTCGAAACTGCGGCCCGCGCATACCCGGGCCGCACTTTGGTTAGCGCAGTCAGATCGCGTTGTCAGTGCCCCTCGCCCAGACAAGGCCTGCGACCCAGCCCATAGCGGACCAGACAGCAAGGCCGACCCCAAGCACGCGGGCCGCGAAGGCCCCGGAGACCTCGGGCGGGGCGACGCCACTGAAGCCCTCAAGTTCCGGCGCTCCGATGACGTGCGGCGCGGCGAGGAGGGCAACTGCGATCAGGGTTGTCACGAGGTTGCGACCATAGCCGAGAAGGCCGAGAGCGGCAGCCGTCGAAGCCGTGGTGCCCCACCACCAGACCTGACGGGCCCCAAGATCTGCGGCCAGTGTTCCCGGCAGTTCCGGCGCAAGGCCCATTGCGGGGGCCAGCTGGAAGGCGGCAAACCCGGCGATACCCCAGAGAAGCCCCTCACGCGCCGTGATGGCCTTGCCGTAGACCCGCGCCAGTCCGAACCCGGCGACGAGGATCATTGCATAGGCGACATAGACGAGGCCAAAGAACACGGTGGTCCAGAGGTTCCGAGTGAAGGTCGAAGGTTCCTCGCCTTCCTGATGCTCATGACCCGCTTCCGCAGCGTCATGGCTGTGGCTTTCCTCGGCGGCATCGTGGGTATGACCCTCTGCTGCCGCAGCTTCGTCATGGCCTGTTGCGGGGGCGACGCCGGCCCAGTGCACGGCAGCCCCGGTTTCATATTCCTCGCCCAGAAGGATGTACTTCTGCACGAAAGCGAAATGCAACAAGGCCGCAAGGAGCCATGCCGCACAACCAGCGACAAGCGCGCTGGTCAGCATCCGTTGGATCATTGTGTCAGGGCGTCAGTGGCAGGGAAAGCCAGTGGCGTGACGCACATCATGGGCGGCGTCATGCAGAGTTGCCGATTGCGCATGACCGGCTGCAAACAGGATCACCATTCCCAACATCGCCATGCCAAGCACGGACAGAAGGGCTTTGGTCTTGTCGGAAGCGCGGGTCGAGGTCGAGACCGTCGTGTTCATCTTCTTGCTCCTGGCCGTCACACCCGACGGCAGTTGATTTCGTTCCGCATGGCCGGTCTCCTGACTCGCGGGTCATAGCTGCTTTCCGCCTTCCCAGATCCCGAGAGGGGCCCAGTGGCCGATGGAAAGCCGCTCGCCGCATACAGTCGCGGGGGCGGTTGGGTTTCGGGCGCTGTGATCAGTCCGCCCTGGCCCATTCCCGTTTCAGTCCGAACGCTTTGCGTCTGTGCGGACGCCATGCCCTTTCAGTTGCCATCAGGCGGCGGCTGGGGTCAAGACGCATTTGCGCCCTTTGCTGGCGGATTGCGACGGATCATCCCGGGATGCGGGCGATTGCTTTCATCCGTAGCGCTCCAAGGACGCGGGCGTCGGACAGGTTGCCGTCAGGCGAGGCGGCATAGTGGCGGGCGAAGGTCAAAAGGTCGGGCATGTCTGCGACGGTCAGGTCGCCGAACAGGTATGCAGTCTTGCCGGGACTGCGGAAGGCACAGGTCGAGGGGCGGGTGCAACCGGACATGCAGTCGGTCGTAGTCACCCGGGCGTTCAACCCCGCGGCCAGGAGCGCGTCATGCAGCGGCCCGGCAAAGCCCGATTGCCCAAGCTTGCAGTTGGCACAAAGTGTCACGTTCATCCCGCTCCCTCGGCCAGCCGGCCCACGAGGATCAGACCGGGGAGGGACGAACGGTTGTTCGCCAGCGTCTCCGCCAGCGCGGCAACGGTCGTGCGGTGCAGGCGCTGGTCGGGGGTGCTGACGGCTTCTGCCAGCATCGCGGGCGTATCCGGCGGCAGACCATGGGCGATGAGGGCGGCGGCGAGGGCGGGGAACGTGCGCTTGCCCATGTAGATCACCGTGGTGGCCTGCGGATCGGCCAGCGCTGCCATGTTCAGGCCGGGGGGCAGATTGCCGGTGGTGTCGGCGGCGGTAATGAACTGGACTCGCTGGGCATGGGAGCGCCGGGTCAAGGGAATGCCCGCCGCCGCCGCCGCCGCCGAGGCCGCGCTCACGCCGGGAATGATCTCGCACCCGATGCCTGCCGCGCGGACGGCGGTAAGCTCTTCTTCCAGCCGCCCGAAGATGCCGCTGTCGCCGGACTTCAGCCGCACGACATGCGCGCCGGTCAGGGCGTAGTCGACCAGAAGGCGACTGACGTGGTCCTGCTTGGGCGAGGCCCGACCGGCACGTTTGCCCACGCCGACCATGTCGGCCTTTGGGTTGGCCAAGGCAAGAATAGGGCCGGATGACAGGTCGTCGAAAAGGACGGCGTCGGCCGCCGCCAGCGCCTTGACAGCCTTCACGGTCAGAAGATCCGGGTCACCGGGTCCGGCAGAGACAAAGGTGACGAATCCGGTCATGGCGCAACTGCGATCAGGTGAAAGAATGTGCCGGTCGATAGCCCGCCACCGGGCTGAAGTCGAGTGGAGCCGGTTTCGGGGACTGGTGCTCCTGTAGCATCGGTGACATCGGCCAGTGGGCGGTCGGGCTGGGTCAGGATGGTGGAATAGTGAAACTCATGCCCCATCAGCCGCGCGCCGGAGGATTGTCCGGGAATGGGGTGCGAAAGG
>JANMGI010000729.1:0-3554 GCA_031374565.1 Paracoccaceae bacterium
CCGCTTCATCGACCCGCCGGACATCGTAGTCTTCAAGACCGCTCCGATGGATGCGAAAGGTTTCTTCAACTTCGGCCCCAATACCCTGTGGATGCAAGCACTGGTCGAGCGTGGGAAGGTGGTGATCGTCGAGGAAACTCCAACCCTGCCCTACGTTCTGGGCGAGGGGACCGGGGTGCATGCGTCCGAGGTCGACTACGTCATCCCAGGCTTTGACCGGCCACTGGCCGAGCTTCCAAAGCCCCCTGCGACCGAGGTCGACAAGGCCGTCGCCCGCCTGATCGCGGCAGAGGTTGAGGATGGCTCCTGCCTGCAGATCGGGATCGGGGGGATGCCCAATGCCGTGTGTTCGCTGCTGGCGGAAAGCCCGGTTTCGGATCTTGGCATCCACACCGAGATGATGACCGACGGGATCGTGGACCTCTATCGCGCCGGGCGGATCACCGGGGCACGAAAGCAACTGAACCCCGGCCGGATGGTCTGCACCTTCGCGCTTGGCGCGCAGTATCTTTATGACTTCCTGGACCGGAACGAGGAGGTGGAGTTCCACCCGGTCGACTACACCAACCTTCCCCACAATATCATGCGGAACGACAACGTGGTGTCGATCAACAACACCACGCAAGTTGATCTGCAGGGACAGGCGGCGTCCGAGACGGACGGGTTCCGCCACATCTCGGGCACCGGGGGGCAGTTGCAGTTCGTGCGGGGGGCTTACGGGTCGAGGGGCGGGAAAAGCTTCATGTGCCTGGCTTCGACCTACGACAAGAAAGGCGAGCGGCGGAGCCGGATCGTGACGGCGCTGACCCGGGGCAACGTTGTCACGACGCCCCGGAGCGACATGATGTATGTGGTGACGGAATACGGGATGGTGAACCTGAAAGGCCGGTCGATTGCCGAGCGGGCGCGGCTGCTCATTTCCATCGCCCACCCGGATTTCCGGGAAGGGCTGGAGCGGGACGCCTATGAGCACCGGCTGATCCCACGGGGGTTCTTCTGAGGTCTGTCCACGCAGGACAGACTTTTGAACACATGTTAATTCAATGCCTTGCCTGTGGGCGTTAAGCTTCTGGCAAGGTTTCGACGGGCACGACAGACGCTCGGCTCGCCCGCCACGCCGCAAGCACCCCAGCGACCGCGATCAGAGCCATCCCGGTGAAACCAAGCGCATCGGGTAGCTGTTCGAACACCAGCCAGCCCAGAAGCGTGGCAAAGGCGATGTGCATGTAGTTGACCGGGGCAAGGGTCGAGGCGGGTGCCTCGCGATAGGCAGAGGTGAACAAGAGGTGCCCCACCGTCGCACAAGTGGCGTAGGCCAGGATCACCAGCGCGTCACTGCCGGTCGGCCAGGCCGGCACACCAAAAGCCAGGGTCAGTCCGATCGAGATGACCGACCCCACCAGCGCCGTGTGGAACAGAAGCGCCATCGTCGTTTCGGTCCGGGCCAGGAAACGGGTCAGCAGGTGGTAGCCGGTGCCGAGGACCGCGTTGAGAAGACAGAGTACGACGCCCCAGCTGTCCAGCCCGCTGCCCGGCCGCGCGATGAGGAGGACCCCGGCAAAGCCGAGCGCGGCGCAGACCCAGCACAGGCCGCTGACCTTTTCGCCCAGGATCGGACCCGAGGCGAGCATCAGCAGGACGGGCGTGATGTAGATGATCGCCACGGTCTCGGCCACCGGCATGACACGGAGAACAAGGAGCATGGTCACGGTTGCGACAGCAAGGAAGACGCCGCGCAGGACGACAAGTCCGGTGCGCTGCGTCTGCCAGACCGCGCTGCGGTGGCGCGGCCACATTGTGACAAAGACGAGGACCAGGTTGATGACATACCGCGCCGACAGGATAAGCGTCGCCGCGTAAAGCATGGAGAGATGCTTGCCGAGCGTGTCACCCCAGGCAAAGAGAAACGTCGCAGCGAGGACAAGCGCCACGCCTTTCAGGGGATTGCCAGCGGAATGCATTCGGGATTTCCTTGTCGGCCAAACCTAGACGGGCGCGGTGCCGGAAGGAAGAGCAGGAAAAGCGCATCGCCGGTTTCGCTGCCGCCCAAAGCTCACTATGAATTTTGTCAAGCAGTGGGCAATCAGAAAACGGCCCGTGGGGGGAGGTCCCACGGGCCGTCTTCGTGCAGCGGCAAACCAGGAAGATCAGGTCTGCCGCCGGTTCGTCCGGATCAGTAGTTATAGGCGCTTTCGCCATGCGAGGTCTGGTCCAGACCCTGACGTTCATCGTCGGCGCTGGGACGAAGGCCGAAGACCATCTTGATCACGTAAAAGAGAACCAGCGAGACCACGCCCGACCAGACCAGCGTCAGAAGAACCGCCTTGATCTGGGTGAAGACTTGCGCACCCATGTCGTAGGCCCCCGCGACTGCCGGGAACACGGTGTAGTCCACCCAACCCTGACCGCCGAAGCTGGGGTTGGCGACGATGCCGGTGCCGATGGCCCCGACGATCCCGCCGATGCAGTGGACCCCGAAGACGTCCAGGCTGTCGTCGTACTTGAACATCTTCTTCACGGTCGAGACGAAGATGTAGCAGATCGGCGAGACGATCAGGCCGAGGATCAGCGCCCCGCCCGGCGAGGCAAAGCCGCAAGCCGGGGTGATGGCGACCAGACCGGCCACCGCACCCGTCACAGCGCCCAGCAGCGAGGGGCGGCCATGACGCACCTGTTCGACCAGGACCCAGGATACCGTTGCAGCCGCAGTGGCAACGAAGGTGTTCAGGAAGGCCAGCGCCGTGATCCCGTTCGATTCAAGGTTCGAGCCTGCGTTGAAACCGAACCAGCCGACCCATAGCAAGGAAGCGCCGATCATGGTCATGGTCAGGCTGTGCGGCGGCATCGGTTCCTTGTTGAAGCCGACGCGGGGGCCGATCACGAGGCAACCGATAAGGCCCGCGATCCCGGCGTTGATGTGCACCACTGTCCCACCAGCGAAGTCCAGGGCACCCATAGCCCAGAGGAAGCCCATGTCACCGGCATATTCGGGGACGGACAGGAAGTCCGGACCGGCCCAGAACCAGACCATGTGGGCGATCGGGTAATAGGACAGAAGCGACCACCCGATCACGAACAGCATCAGCGGCCAGAACTTGATGCGCTCGGCGAAGGCGCCGATGATCAGGGCCGGGGTGATGCAGGCGAAAGTCATCTGAAAGATGACGAAGGTATATTCCGGGATGTAGACGTTGTTCGAGAACGTAGCACCATAGGTCCCGGTCGTGACCCCTGCGAGCATTGCCTTCGACAGGCCACCGATGAAGGGCGAACCTGCGGTGAAGGCCAGGCTGTAGCCGACCGCGACCCAGAGAATCGCGCAGACCGATACGATCACAAAGACCTGCATCAGAAGGCTGAGCATGTTCTTGGTGCGGACAAGGCCGCCGTAAAACAGGGCCAGTGCGGGAATGGCCATCATCAGCACAAGTGCCGACGAGATCAGCATCCAGGTGGTGTCACCCTTGTTGACCATCGTTGCCATCTGCTCGACCGACGGGTTCTGGATCGGTCCGTCCTGCGCGAGGGCAGGCAGGCCCGCCATCAAGGACGCG
>JANMGI010000109.1:0-1591 GCA_031374565.1 Paracoccaceae bacterium
TATTACCTTATGATCTAACGCAACATTGTCTTGGGATGGATCAGATGAAAGTCGTGGTACTTGGCGCGGGCGTGATCGGGGTAACCTCGGCCTGGTATCTGGCCAAGG
This sequence comes from Paracoccaceae bacterium, assembly GCA_031374565.1. GTDB lineage: Bacteria > Pseudomonadota > Alphaproteobacteria > Rhodobacterales > Rhodobacteraceae > Tabrizicola. The sequence goes on from JANMGI010000109.1 coordinate 109, forward strand.
CCGGGCACGACGTTACCGTGATCGACCGTCAGCCTGCCCCGGCGCTGGAAACCTCTTTCGCCAACGCGGGCGAGATCAGCCCCGGATATTCCTCGCCCTGGGCCGCGCCGGGCATCCCGGTGAAGGCGCTGAAGTGGATGTTCATGGAGCATGCCCCGCTGATCATCCAGCCGCGCCCTGATTGGGCCAAGATCAGTTGGATGGCGCGGATGCTGATGAACTGCACCGCGTCGGCCTATGCGGTGAACAAGTCGCGCATGGTCCGTCTGGCCGAATACAGCCGCGACTGCCTTATGGACCTGCGGGTTGAAACCGGCATCTCCTATGACGAGCGCATGCAAGGCACGTTGCAGCTTTTCCGCACCGAAAAGCAGGTGGCTGCGGCGCAAAAGGACATCGCGGTCCTGAAGGCCGACGGTGTTCCGTTCGAGGTGCTGGATGCTGATGCCTGCGTGGCTGCCGAGCCGGGCTTGGCAAGCGCGAAGCACAAGATTGCCGGTGGCCTGCGCCTGCCGGGGGACGAAACGGGTGACTGCTTCAAGTTCACGCAAGGCCTGGCCCGCATGGCCGAAGCCCTTGGCGTGACGTTCCGCTACGGCGTCGGCATTGACCGGCTGGAGGCCGAGGCAGGCCGTATCACTGGCGTCCACACCTCGAAAGGCCAGGTCACCGCTGACGCATTCGTGCTGGCGCTGGGGTCCTATTCGCCGATGCTGGTGCGTGAGTTCGGGATCAAGCTTCCGGTCTATCCGGTCAAGGGCTACTCGATCACCGTGCCGGTCGTGGACGAGGCCCGCGCGCCGGTGTCGACAGTGATGGACGAAAGCCACAAGATCGCGATCACCCGGCTTGGCGACCGCATTCGCGTGGGTGGCATGGCGGAAATTGCAGGGTTCGACACCAGCCTTTCCCCCAAACGGCAGGCAACCTTGACCCATTCGGTCGAGGATCTGTTCGGCGGAGCAGGGGACCAGTCCCAAGCGAAGTTCTGGAGCGGCCTGCGCCCGATGACGCCCGACGGGACGCCGATTGTCGGCCGCTCGCCCATCGCGAACCTTTACCTTAACACCGGACACGGGACGCTGGGCTGGACCATGGCTGCGGGATCGGGGCAGGTGCTGGCCGACATCGTCTCTGGCCGTCGTGCCGGGATCGAAGCGGCGGACCTTGGCTATGCGCGCTATCTGCGCGAAGGGCGCAAGGGGCGTCAGCACCAGCCCGGTATGGCCGTCCCGGCCTGATGCGCCTGTGAAACATAGCTGCGGCTGGCGCTCAAGCCTGTCCGACAAAAGTGGAATCCGGTTTTGGCGAAAGACAGGCGACCACCAGGAACTTAGAGTCAGACTGGCGCTTCTATCAGCGTCAGACAGACTCTAAGGCTGCATGGCTTGCCCCGCCTGCAACCATGCGGTGCAACAGGGAAATCGCATGGTAGACAACTGCTCACGGCACCGTTACCCACTGGATTGAAAGGCCGTTCAAG
>JANMGI010000771.1:0-5132 GCA_031374565.1 Paracoccaceae bacterium
CAGACCGACATCGGAGCGCGCGAGGTCGAGACGATCATCGGCAGACTGTCCCACGGGATCTTTTGAACCGTGCTGCTGTGGCGCCTGACGAGGCCAGAGTTCATGCCGGGCCTTGATGGAGAGGGTTCAAACCTCTGGGGCGGAACATGGAACAGTCCGGGCCACCCCATGGTCTACCTTTCGTCTTCGCTGGCGCTTTCCACACTTGAAGTATTGGTCAATCTTACTCCAGTGCAGCGCAAGCGCGGCAAGTTGCCGGTCCATTTTGCCATTGCGGTCGAAATCGAACCTTCAACGATTGCCGACCCAGGACTTCCGGCCCGACAAGATGTCGTGCAATCCCAAGCCTACGGCGACACCTGGCTCCGCTCCCTCTCATCCCTCGCCCTGTCCGTCCCCAGTCGCGTGATCCCGCTGGAGCGGAACGTGCTGCTTAACCCCCGCCACCCCGCGATTGCAGATGTGAAGATCGCGTTGACCGAGCCTTTCGTCTTTGACGACCGCCTTAGCTATTGACCCGCCACCAGCGCTGCCAGCACCGCCTTGGCGCTGTCGCTGTCCCATTCCGCATCGCCGATCAGCCGGGCGACCTCTTGCCCGTCCGGGTTCAGGATCACCGTCACCGGCAGGCCCATGACATGCATCGCGCGGGCCAGCTCCGACTGCGGGTCGCGCAGGATGGGCAGTGTCTTGACCCCGGCCTCGTCAAAGAATCGGTTGATCCCTTCCACTGCGTTGCGGCCCGTTGCGACCGGCACCACGGCAATCTCCGGCATCGCCGTCTGCAAGCGGTCCAGCGAGGGCATCTCGACCCGGCAGGGCGCGCACCAGGTGGCCCAGAAGTTCAGGACCACCCACTTGCCCTTGTAATCCGCCAGTGCATGGCTTCCGTCTTCGGCGTCCAGAAACACGGCTTCGGGAACCGCAACAGGGGCGTCCCAAAGCATCAGCTTCTTCATGTCGCCAGCCAACAGCGACGACACGTCCGCCGCCACCGGATTTGCACCAAGCATCAAGGCCGTATAAAGAACGACCAGCATTTTCCGCATGTTTCTCACCTCGAAAGCCCCGTTCATGTCCAACCCCCGCGATCCCAAATCCGCCAACACGATGTGGGGCGGGCGTTTCGCCGAAGGTCCAAGCGCGATCATGACGGCGATCAACGCGTCAATCGGGTTCGACCAGCGGCTCTACGCCCAGGACATCGCGGGCAGCCGGGCCCATGCGGCAATGCTCGCAGCACAAGGCATTATTACTGATATGGATGCGCAGGCGATTGGGGAAGGCCTGCTCGCGATCTTGTCAGAGATTGAAACAGGAGTGTTCCCCTTCACGACGGATCTTGAAGACATCCACCTGAACATCGAGGCCCGCCTGACCGACCGGATCGGCGAGGCGGGCAAGCGCCTGCACACCGGGCGGTCGCGCAACGATCAGGTGGCGGTCGACTTCCGCCTTTGGGTCCGCGAACAGTGCGATCAGGCCATCGCCGCGCTGACCGGCCTGATGCAGGCCTTCCTGGGCCAGGCGGAGGCGGGGGCCGATTGGGTCATGCCCGGCTTCACCCACCTGCAAACCGCGCAGCCCGTCACCTGGGGCCACCACATGATGGCATATGTCGAGATGTTCGCCCGCGACCGCTCCCGCTTTGAAGACGCCCGCAAGCGCATGAACGAATGCCCGCTTGGTGCGGCGGCATTGGCTGGGACCGGCTTTCCCATCGACCGCCACATGACCTCCAGTGCCTTGGGCTTCGACCGCCCCACGGCCAACAGCCTGGACAGCGTGAGCGACCGCGACTTCGCGTTGGAATTCCTCGCCGCCTCCAGCATCTGCGCCATGCACCTGTCGCGCTTTGCCGAAGAGCTGGTGATCTGGTCTTCGGCCCAGTTCCGCTTTGTCCGCCTGTCGGACCGCTGGACCACCGGCTCAAGCATCATGCCGCAGAAGAAGAACCCCGACGCGGCAGAGCTTCTGCGCGCCAAGCTGGGTCGCATTCTGGGGGCTACGGTGGCGCTTTTCACGGTGATGAAGGGACTCGCGCTGACCTATTCCAAGGACATGCAGGAAGACAAGGAACAGACCTTCGACGCCGCTGACAGCCTGATGCTGGGCCTCGCCGCGATGACCGGCATGGTCGGCGACCTGACCGCCAATCGTGACGTGCTGAAGACCGCCGCCGCGTCCGGCTTTTCCACCGCCACCGACCTTGCCGACTGGCTGGTCCGGTCCTTGAACCTTCCGTTCCGCGAGGCGCATCACGTCACAGGCACCCTTGTCGCGATGGCCGAAGCGCAAGGCTGCGATCTACCTGACCTGACGCTTGCGGAGATGAACAGCGTCCACCCTGGAATCACGCAGGAAATCTACTCCGTCCTCGGGGTGGAGAATTCCGTCCGCAGCCGCACCTCGTATGGCGGGACCGCGCCGGACCAAGTCCGCGCCCAGATAGCCCGCTGGCGTGCGGCGCTGGGATGATGCAACGTGCTGCGGGCTGAAAGCCTGACCAAAGGGAGTTTGCTGATGAAACCCTGGCTTCTGATCGCGTTTGTAGCGCTTGCCGCCTGTTCCCAACCGATGCTTGCCACCAACCTGACCTTCGGCGGCGACGGGGTCGAGGTCAGCCCCGCCTTGTCCGGCAAGGTCGGCGGTGCGATTGTCACCGTAGAGCCCTGATCAATGCCCGCCGAAAGGACCACCATGCCCCGCCTGATCCTCCTTGCCTGCCTCACTCTCTCTGCCTGCGGGGCTGCAGGGGCACCCGAACCGCCGACAAAATCCGGCATCACCTTGTCGGGTGAGGCACAGATCGGCGTGGTGATGCAGAAATGACCCCGCTGAGGATGACGTTCCTTGCCCTTGCTGTTTGGGGAGCCGTGCATCCGATGTACTGGTTCCTGAAACACATGCGAGAGACCGGCACCGGTCTTTCCGGCCTGATCGACGCCTGGTACGTCAATGCCTCGACCACCGGCCTGACATGGGACCTGACCATCGCCGCCATTGCGCTGACAGTCTGGGTGCTGGGCGAGGCGACTTCGCGGAAAGCCTGGACCCACCTCATCGCGATCCCCGCGACCTTCTGCATCGGCGTCAGCTGCGGATTGCCGCTTTATCTCTTCCTAAGGTCGGGTCGGGCCTGAATGCTGTCGCTGCGACAGACCGTCCTCATCGTCGCTGCCCTGAATCTCGCCTATTTCGGGGTGGAGTTCGCAGCTGCCCTGAAAGCAGGCTCAGTCTCGCTGTTCGCCGACAGCGCCGATTTCCTGGAAGATGCCGCCGTCAACATCCTGATCTTCTTCGCCCTCGCCTGGACCGCCACCCGCCGCGCCGCCGTGGGCAAGGTCCTTGCAGCGCTTCTTCTGATCCCCGCTGCAGCATTCCTCTGGACGCTCGTTGCCAAGCTGATGCACCCGACCCCGCCCACGGCGGAAACCCTTACTCTTGTCGGCCTTGGCGCGCTGGCGGTGAACCTGACCGCCGCACTCCTTCTGGCCCGCCACCGCCGCGCGGAAGGCTCTCTCACCCGCGCGGCATTCCTGTCGGCCCGCAACGACGCCTTCGCCAACGTCGGCATCATCGCCGCCGGGCTTTTCACTGCGCGCTACCCGTCGATCTGGCCCGATATCATCGTGGGCCTTGTCATCGCCGCCATGAACCTTGACGCCGCGCATGAGGTTTGGGAGGCCGCCCACGAAGAGGCCAAGGACGCCCAACCTTGACCCCGCTGTTTTGGAAAATTCTGGACCGTGTCCTTCAGAGGTGCCGCTCCGATTTCTTTGAAGAAATCGGCACTTTGCAGCCGTCCCGCGCCCGGATATGACAGCGCGGAAGCACCGGGGGCGACGATGGACCACTTCCAGTACAAGCACGGCACCCTCCATGCCGAAGACGTCGCGATTTCCGACATCGCTTCCGAAGTCGGCACCCCCTTCTACGTCTACTCCACCGCCACCCTGACCCGGCACTACAAGTTGTTCACCGAGGCGCTTAGCCCCCTGCCGCACCTCGTCTGCTTCGCCATCAAATCCCTCTCGAACGTCGCGGTCCTGAAGACCCTCGGCAACCTTGGGGCCGGGATGGACGTGGTCTCGGGCGGGGAATACTTGCGGGCGAAGGCAGCCGGGGTGCCAGGCGACCGGATCGTCTTTTCCGGAGTCGGCAAGACGCGGGACGAGATGCGCCTCGCCCTCACCGGCGGCATTCGCCAGTTCAACGTGGAAAGCGAACCCGAAATGCGGGCGCTGTCCGACGTTGCGGTCAGCCTTGGCGTCACTGCCCCGATCACCATCCGCGTCAATCCCGATGTGGATGCCAGGACTCACGAAAAGATCGCGACCGGCAAGAAAGAGAACAAGTTCGGCATCCCCATCGCCCGCGCGTCCGAGGTTTATGCAGAAGCCGCCCGTCTGCCCGGCCTGCAGGTCATCGGGATCGACGTCCATATCGGCAGCCAGCTGACCGAGCTTGAACCCTTCGAGCAGGCCTACCTCAAGGTCGCCGACCTGACCCGCCGCCTGCGCAGCGAAGGCCACACGATCACACGGCTGGACCTTGGCGGCGGCCTTGGCATTCCCTACGAACGCTCCAACTCTGCCCCGCCCTTGCCCACCGACTACGGCGCGCTCATCAAGCGCACCGTGGGCGATCTGGGGTGTGAGATCGAGATCGAACCCGGCCGCCTGATTTCCGGGAACGCTGGCATCCTCGTGTCGAAGGTCACCTACCTAAAGAACGGTGAGGGTCGGGACTTCCTGATCCTTGACGCCGCGATGAATGACCTTGTCCGCCCCTCGATGTACGGCGCGCATCACGACATCATCCCCGTGGCCGAGCCCCCCATCGCCGCACCCACTCAGGAGTTCGACGTCGTCGGCCCGGTGTGTGAGACCGGCGACACTTTCGCCAAGGGCCGAGACATGCCGCTGGTGGCGGAAGGCGACCTTGTAGCCTTTCGCAGCGCGGGGGCATACGGGGCCGTTATGGCGTCGGAATACAATACTCGGCCGCTGATTCCCGAGGTGCTAGTCAACGGGGATCAATTCGCTGTCATCCGGGCGCGACCAAGCTTTGACGAAATCCTCAACCGCGATACCATCCCCGAATGGCTGTGACGTGTTGTCGGGCCCCAG
>JANMGI010000778.1:0-2290 GCA_031374565.1 Paracoccaceae bacterium
CGGGTCCCACAGGTGCAGGTGGCTGTCGACAATAGGAAAATTCGGCATCCGGACCCCAGCGGCTGAATGGCTTTCGGCGATGCTACACCTGCCGGGGTCGAGGGGAAGAGAAAAGCATTTACTTCATGACTTTTTTAATTATCGTAAAGTTAAGGGGAGATTGGAATGCTCGGACACCGTTTTGCAACACGGATCAACTCGTTTGCCTCGGACGCGTCGGGATATTGGCCGGGTCTGTCCGGCAAGCCAGGTCTGGAGCAGATGATCCGCCGCGCGGCCACCGTGGAAGGGCTGACCGAGTTGGACCTCAACTATCCCGACCACGTCGGCGAAGACCCGGTCGCGACCGGCAGGATGGTTCGCGATTGCGGGTTGCATGTGTCAGGTCTGGCGATGCGCTACTACACCAATCCGGCGTTCAAGCGGGGGGCTTTCACCAACCCGGACGCTGCGGTCCGGCGTGAGGCGAGTGATCTGACCAAACGCGGCATTGATGCCGCACGCGCGATGGCGGCGCCGAGGATGACCCTATGGCTGGGGCAGGACGGCTGGGACTATGCCTTCCAGTGCGACTATCCGGCGTTGTGGGGCGATGAAATCGCAGGCATTGCCGAGGTTGCGGCGCATGACCCGGACTGCCTGATCTCTATCGAATACAAGCCAAACGAACCAAGGTCTTACGCCGTTCTACCGGATGCTGCGACAACCCTTCTGGCGATTGCCGAAGTGGGCTTGCCGAACCTGGGCGTGACCATCGACTTTGCCCATTCGCTTTACGCTGACGAACAACCTGCTTTTGCGGCGGCGCTGATCCAGAGCCGTTCGCGCCTTCTGGGGCTGCACCTGAATGACGGCTACGCCAAACGGGATGACGGGCTGATGGTGGGGGCGGTGCACGAGCAGGCCACGCTGGAGCTTTTGCGTGCTGTGCATCGCGGCGGCTTTGATGGAGCGATCTACTTTGACACTTTCCCCGACGCCTCGGGCCTCGACCCGGTGGCCGAGTGTGCCGCCAATATCCGCACCGTTCGGCGGATGCTGAAGGCCGTCGCCCGGATGGAGGGGGACAACCGGCTGGCACAGGCACAAGGGCGTCAGGACCCGGTCGAAGCACAAGAGATCGCCCGTCAGGCGCTGGCACGGGCGACGGCGGGATAACTTTACAAGACAACTGAAAAACGTGTAGAAAGGGAGGAAACCAATGCAACACTTTCTGAAAGGCGCGCTGGCTGCCAGCGTGTTCACCCTGTCACTGGGCATGGCTCAGGCGCAGGATCTGGCCCCGCTGAATTCGGACTCTGAGCCGGACCGGATGGACTGGTCCGAGCTTGAAGCCAAGTTCGGCCCCCTGCCGGCCCCGCCCGCAGGAACAAAGGTCGGCGGCGTGTCGAAGACGCTGACGAACGAATACTGGCGCAGCCTTGGTGAGGGCTATCAGAACGTCGCAACCAAGCTGGGGATCGAGTTCGTCTATCAGGCCGCGCAGTCGGAAGGCGACCAACTGGGCCAGCTTTCCATCGCCGAGACTCTGATCAGCCAGGGGTTCAACGCGCTGCTGTTCTCGCCCCAGACCGACGCCAACCTGATCCCGGCGCTTGAAGCGGCGACGGCGGCGGGCATCCCGGTCCTGAACGTCAATGACGCAGTGATCCCGTCTGCCACCCACTATGTCGGCAACGTGCAGAAGGGGAACGGCGTCAACGTCGCGAACTGGTTCATCGCCAACCGCCCCGACGGCGGCAAGGTCGCGGTGATCGAGGGCCAGCCGGGCGTCTATGCTGCGGGCCAGCGCACCGCGGGGTTCACCGAAACCATCACGGCGGCGGGCAAGTTCGAGGTCGTGGCGTCCGTTCCCGCGAACTGGAGCCGGGAAGAAGCGTTCAACGCGGCGGCGACGATCCTTCAGCAATATCCCGACCTGATCGGGTTCTATGCCAACAACGACGGCATGGCGCTGGGTGTGGTCGAGGCGGTGAAGGCTGCGGGCAAGCAGGATACGGTTGCGGTCTTCGGCACCGATGGCGTGTCGGATGCCTATGCCGCCGTGCGCTCGGGCGATCTGACCGGCACCGTGGACAGCTTCCCCGTCCTGACCGGTGAGATCGCGATGGAAGTGGCGCTGCGGCTGATGGCGGGGCAGGATCTGCCGCGCGTGGTGGCGACGCCACAGGCGCTGATCACCAAGGACAACGTGGAAACCTATGCCACCACGGACATGGCGGCGCTGCGTGCGGCGTTGATGGCGCAATAGAACCAATGCGGCCTGCCCCAACCGGGTGGGCCGCATCTT
>JANMGI010000027.1:0-29483 GCA_031374565.1 Paracoccaceae bacterium
TTCCACTTGCCCCCAACCTATGCTGCAATTAAATGAAAGGCACGGAGGCGTGGCTGAGAGGCCGAAAGCACTCGGTTGCTAACTGAGCGTACGGGGAACCGTACCGTGGGTTCGAATCCCACCGCCTCCGCCACTTGCCCCTTGATATAGCGATATATAGTGGTCCCAGTGGGGAGATCGCACCGTGTTTCTATCGGTCAGGTCGATTTTGCCCTGAAGGTGCCGTTTCCGATCCGTGATGCACACTGGTGGTCTGCTCTGCGTCTTCGGGCCGCAAAACTTGGGACCGTTTGCTATTGGAAAGCGGAGCATAAGCGAAACGCTGGTCACACCTTGATGCCGAGTATGTTAGCCGACCCGGCGACCCTGCACCCAGACACCGCGGACCGCACCTGCCTGACCCACACGGGACACGCGGATCACGTCGGCCCGCAGTCCTGGCACTATCTGACCGCGTTCGGTCAGTCCTGCGGCCAAGGCGGGCGAGGTTGTCACTGTCGCCACCCCACGAGCGACGTTGCCCCAGATATCGCCCAGCATAAGCGCTGCCGACAGCAGGGAAGACGGCACATAGTCCGACGACAGAATGTCCAGCAGGCCAGATTCAGCCAAAGCGCTGGCAGCGACGTTGCCGGAATGGCTGCCGCCCCGGATCAGGTTCGGTGCCCCCATCATGACTTTGATCCCATGCCGGTTGCAGGCTGCTGCCGCCTCAACCGTAGTTGGGAATTCGGCGAAATGGGCACCATGCGCGGCCGAACGGTCAACATGCGCAGTATCGGTGTCGTCGTGGCTGGCGAGCACGGCCCCACATCGACGGGCAGCGGCTACGGCGGCGGCCTCATGGACAGCCCCGTGACGGGCGGAAAGTGCCTTTTGCGCGGCGATGTGGTCGTCGAATTCGGCCTCGCTGAGACCATGCTTGCCCATCACATATTTGCGCAGCTGGGATACGTCCCGGAACTGCCGTTCGCCGGGGGTGTGGTCCATCAGGCTGAGGATGCCGATCCGGTCGTCGGGGCCGAACTTGTCCAGCTCTTCGACCAGGGTTTCGGAACAGACTTCGGCCCGCAAGTGCAGGAAGTGACTGATCTTAAGCGCACCTGCCTTGCGCAGGCCCAAAATCTCGTCGGCCAGCACACGGGCGTATTCACCGTAGTTGGCCTTGGCATTCGACACGACGGACCCCACGCGCAGGGCATCAAAGACGGTGGTGATGCCAACGCTTGCCAGTTCGGCGTCATGCGCGATGATTGCTGCGGCGTGCGGCCAGTCGACCTTGGGGCGCGGCTCGATGTGGCGTTCGAGGTTGTCGGTATGCAGTTCAATGAGGCCGGGCAAAACGAGGTCGCCCGCGCAATCTTCAGCCCCCTGCGGCACGGCGCGGCCTTCGACAATATCGGCAATCTGACCATCCACGATGCGGACATGCCCGAGCAGGGTCTCGCCCGGCAGGACGAGGGTTGCATTCGCAAGGATCGTTTCACGGGTCATGTTTTCCTCTGAAGTCTTGCGTCCGGTTTTGTGGTGGCATCTGGTGACATGGCCCCGTCACATCGGTGTGACAAAACCTCGCTAGGCCCACGCGCATGGACCAGATGAAGCGCTACGCCATCTACTATGCCCCGCGCGAAGGGGCATTTTCCGCCCGGGCCAACGAATGGATTGGCAGGGACCCGGCAAACGGCGCGGCCTTGCCGCAGCCCATGTTTCCCGGCACCGGTGACCCGCATTCGATCACCGTGGACGCCCGACGCTACGGCTTTCACGGCACGATCCGCGCGCCGTTCCGTCTGGCCGACTGCGTGGACGCAGCGCAAGTGGCCGTGGCTGTGGCAGAGCTTGCCAGCCGTCTTGCCCCGGTCCGCTGCGAAGGGCTGGTGCTGGAAAACCTGCGTGGTTTCCTTGCACTGACGCCCGTTGGCTGCGAGGCGGCGCTGCTGGAGTTCGGGGCCGTGGTGGTGGAAGGGACCAACCGCTTTCGTGCGCCCCTGACTGAGGCCGAGGTGGCGCGACGCGCGCCCGAGCGCCTGACCAGCCGTCAGCGTACGCTGCTGGACGCCTGGGGCTATCCGCACGTGATGGAAGAGTTTCGCTTTCACCTGACGCTGACCGACCGATTGCCTGCGGCCAAGGCAGCCCTGGTGATGACCGCACTTGAAGGTCATTTCGCGCCCGTCCTGCCGCGCCCTTTCGTGATCGAGGACCTGTGTCTGTTCGGCGAGAATGACGTGGGCTTCCAATTGCTGCACCGCTACGCCCTGACCGGCTGAAGGGCGGAGAGCAGGCGCGCGATGCCGGTTTCCAGCGGGCCGTCATTGACCACGGTGTCGGCGGTGATCCCTGCGGGAAGGGTGAAAGCGGCGCGGGTCAGGCGCCGGCTGATGTCGGCCCCGGTCTCGCGGCCACGGGCGGCAAGGCGGGTGGCGAGAATGGCGTCGGGAGCGATGACGAGGATGACGCGGAGGTCGGGGAAGACCTGCGCTGCTTCGGGAAGGGCCGCGCGACTGCCGTTGAAGATCACGTCGCCGGGGGCTGCAAGCTGGGCATTCGGGATGCCATAGCGCAGCCCATGTGCTTGCCAGTGCAGTGCAAAGTCGCCCCGTTCCAGCCGGGCGGCGAAGTCGGCCTCGGTGACGCCTTCAAAGTCTTCACCCCCAGCCCCGGAGGGTCGCGTGATGACGCGGCGGATCAGGCGGAGGTCGGGGCGCCGTGTCAATGCACCCGCGATCAGCGTGTCCTTGCCTGCGCCGGAGGGGCCGACGACCGCGAAGATCATGCCGCCGCCTTCGGTGTGAAGCCGGTGACATCAACCATCCTGTCGCAGACCCGCGTGCGCGCGGCCTCGTCATGGAAGATGCCAAGGATCGCTGCCCCCCGGGCCTTGGCTTCTTCGATGAGGGTCAGGACCACCTCGCGATTGGCGGCATCAAGGCTGGCGGTCGGTTCGTCCAGCAAAAGGGCGGGATAGGCATGGGCGAAACCGCGGGCAATATTGACCCGCTGCTGTTCGCCGCCGGAAAATGTGGTGGGCGACAGGGACCAAAGCCGTTCGGGGATGTTCAGCCGACGGAGAAGGTGCGTGGCACGGTCCCGGGCCGCATCGACCGGCGTGCCCAGAGCAAGAAGCGGTTCGGCCACCACGTCCAGCGTTGGCACGCGGGGGATGACGCGGAGGAACTGGCTGACGTAGCCAAGGGTATGGCGCCTGAGCGCAATGATCTCGCGCGGTTGGGCCTCGGCGACGTCTAGAGTGCCTACAGTCAGGCGACCTCCGGCGGTCAGGTAGTTGCCGTAGACCATGCGCATGAGCGTCGATTTACCCGACCCGGACTGGCCGGTCAGCCCGATGCATTCACCGGAGCCCACAGTCAGCGTGGCCCCCGCCATCACTGGGATCACCGTGCCGCCCTGATTGTGAAGGGTGAAGGATTTAGACAGGTTCTCGATGCGGATCATTGGCTTACACCTGAAGGACGGACGAGACGAGAAGCTGCGTATAAGTGTGTTGCGGATCGTCCAGCACCTGATCAGTCAGCCCCTGTTCGACGACGCACCCAGATTTCATCACCATCAGCCGATGGGCCAGCAACCGGACAACGGCCAGGTCATGGGTCACAACGATCACGGACAGCCCCAGATCGCGGACCAGCCCGCGCAGAAGGTCCAGAAGCCGGGCCTGCACGCTGACGTCGAGGCCCCCGGTCGGTTCGTCCATGAAGACAAGCCGGGGCGAGGTGACAAGGTTCCGGGCAATCTGCAAGCGTTGCTGCATCCCGCCGGAGAAGGCCGAGGGCCGGTCATCCACCCGGTCTGCCGCAATCTCGACCCGGCCCAACCAGTCCAGCGCCTTGCTGCGGATATCGCCGTAGTGCCGGGCGCCTACAGCCATCAACCGTTCACCCACGTTGCCGCCCGCCGAAACGCCCATCCGCAGCCCGTCGCGCGGGTTTTGATGGACATAGGCCCAGTCGGTGCGGGCAAGCCTGCGCCGTTCCGTCTCGGAGAGGGTCAGGATGTCGCGTCCGTCGTAGGCAATGCAACCGAGATCTGCACGCTGTTGGCCGGCAAGGCAGGACAGAAGTGTGGACTTGCCCGACCCGCTTTCGCCCACGATGCCAAGCACCTCGCCTGGGTAAAGGTCAAAACTGACGTCAAGGCAGCCGATGCGGTGGCCGTAGCGTTTGGTCAGGCCATCGACTTTGAGGAGCGGCTGATCGGTGGTGGAAATGCGCTGCATCGCAGTCATCTTGCAGCCTCTGTTCCGGGCCAAGTTCCTTCGAAGGAATTTGCAAAAGTCTTCGAAGACTTTTGGTCCCCACCCAACCGCCCCGTCATGCCCCGCGCCCGTCGCCCGGCGCAGAAGTCGGTGTCCGAGCAGACGAACATCCGCCCGCCGCTATCGTCGGTAAGCACCTCGTCCAGATAGCTGTGCCCCGAACCACAGAGGTCGCAGTCGTGCGGGGCTTTCGACGTCTCGAACGGGTGATCGTCGAAATCGAGGCTTACGGCCTTGGTCCAGGGTGGCAGGGCATAGATCCGCTGCTCGCGTCCTGCGCCAAAAAGCTGGATCGCCGGGTTGCCCGAAAGCTTGGGGTTGTCGAATTTCGGGATTGGTGAGGGATCCATCACATAGCGTCCCTCGACCTTGACCGGATAGGCATAGGAGGTGGCGATCTGACCGTGCCGGGCGATGTCTTCGTAAAGTTTGACGTGCATCAGCCCGTATTCCTCCAGCTCGTGCATTTTCCGCGTCTCGGTTTCGCGCGGTTCAAGGAAACGGAGCGGTTCTGGGATCGGAACCTGATAGACAAGGATCTGGCCTGCGGTGAGCGGCACCTCGGGAATTCGGTGGCGGGTCTGGATCACGGTCGCCCTGCTCGTGGCTTCGGTCACTGCGACGCCAGCGGTGCGCTGGAAGAAGCGCCGGATGCTGACGGCGTTCGTCGTGTCGTCGGCGCCCTGATCGATAACTTTCAGCCGGTCCTCGGGCACCAGACACGCCGCCGTTACCTGCACCCCGCCTGTGCCCCAGCCGTAGGGCATCGGCATTTCGCGGCTGGCGAACGGGACCTGGTAGCCGGGCACGGCGATCCCCTTCAGGATCGCGCGGCGGATCATCCGCTTGGTCTGTTCGTCGAGGTAAGCAAAGTTGTAGTCTGCCGCTGGCGTGTGTTCAGTCATTCCGCGGCCTCCCGCAACGCCATCGACTCAGCCCGCAACTTGCGGACCAGTTCAAGTTCAGCCTGAAAATCGACGTAGTGCGGCAGCTTGATATGCTCGAGGAACCCCGTCGCCTGAATGTTGTCGCAGTGCATCAGCACGAATTCCTCGTCCTGCGCCGGGGCGCCAGTGAAGTCTTCACCAAGTTCCTGCCAACGCAGAGCGCGGTCGACGAGCGACATGGCAATTGCCTTGCGCTCGCTGTGGCCGAAGACGAGGCCGTAGCCACGGGTGAATTGCGGCGGCTCGGCGCGGCTGCCCTTGAACTGGTTCACGGTTTCGCATTCGGTCAGCTCGATCTCGCCGATCTCGACCGAGAAACCAAGTTCGGGGATGTCAACTTCGACTGCGACCGTGCCAATGCGCAGCTCGCCGACGAAGGCGTGAGTTCGACCGTAGCCGCGCTGGGTGCTGTAGGCCATCGACAGCACGAACCCCTCATCGCCACGGGCGAGCGCCTGCAGACGCAGCGTGCGGTCGGCGGGTAGTTCCATCGGGTCGCGGGTAAGGTCTGGTGGAGTTGTGTCGTCGGCTGTTGCGGTTTCGATCAGCCCGTCGCGGTTTAGAAAGCTGGTAACATGTGGGATCCGTTCCCCCTCACCCAGGCCCTCTCCCCCGAGGGGAGAGGGTGACCCCGTCCCCGGCGACGTGCCAACTCCTTCGGCCATCAGCGCGAAATCCAGCAGTCGGTGCGTGTAGTCGAAAGTTGGCCCCAGCACCTGACCGCCGGGAAGGTCCTTGAAGGTGGCCGAGATGCGCCGGTCCACCGCCATTGCGCCGGTGTCCACCGGCAATGAGCCGGCCAGACGCGGCAATGTGGTGCGATAGGCGCGGATCAGAAACACCGCCTCGATCAGGTCGCCGCGCGCCTGCTTGATCGCCAGCGCGGCTAGGTCGGGGTCGAAAAGCGAACCCTCGGCCATCACCCGGTTGACCGCCAGCCGCATCTGCTCGCGGATTTGGGCAACCGAAATTTCCGGAACCGAGGGATCGCCCCGCCGCTCTTCGGCAAGCCATTGATGCGCATTGTCGATGGCGCGTTCGCCACCCTTGACGGCCACATACATCAGCTTGCCTCCACGCGGGTGGACCTTGGCAGGCCCGCCATGCGGTCGCCCGCCGTGAAGATCGTGTCGAAACCCAGGGGAAAGAGCGCCCGATTGGCGCGGAAGGCGGCGGTTTCGGGCAGGTTCAGCCAGGTTGCCGTTTCGATCCCCGGACCGGTCAGCGCAGGGCCATGGTTCACCAGCCGGTCGCATTCCACGATCAGAGTGGCCGAACGGTCGGGATAGTCGGGCTGGCCGATCCGGAAGCGATCGACGGGATGCAGTGCCTCCCAGGTGCCAAGGGCGAAGTCGGCGTCTTCGGCCCGGACGAAGGGGGCGCCAGTGTGAAACGACACCCAGTCACGGACGGCCGGGCAGTCGGCGCGTCCGGCCAAGTGAAGGCGGGTCGTCGGGTCCGTAAGGACAAGCAAAGCCACACTGGCTGCAACAGAAAGCGGTGCGGGCGACGTGGCGCCAGAGACGCGGCGGATCGTGCCGGGGCGGGCCATGGCTTCAAGAATCTCGCGAAAGGCCCGGGCGGACTGAACGGGGGCATCGGTGAAGCCGCCAGCGAGGGCATCGGAGTGTTGCGGGGCGTTCATTTGTCTTCTCCGCGGACCATGGTGAAGAAGTCGACCTTCGTGGCCAGTGCCTTGCCAACGCGGGCAGTGCGGGTGGAGAGAGCCTCATCTTGCAGGGGGTTCAAAAGCTGAGTTCTCAGGTGATCCGCGCGGGTGGTCTGCATCAGGGCATCGACAACTGCCGCGCGCAGTGCGTGGCCGCGGTCGCGACCCCGAACCCATGCGTGGCCCACTTCCCCCGTCTCCAGACGGACCGAGGCGCGTGTCACGGTCATTTCGCCCAGATTGAAGGCTGCGCCAGTGGCCCCCACCCGACCCCGCACCATCACCGCCCCGATCTCGGGCTGGCGGAGCACAGTGTGCGGTGGGATATCCGGCAGCAGTACGGCCAGGCGCGCGGGAGGGGCTTTGGCCAGCGTCGCCATCCAGGTCTTGCGGGCAATGAGGGAGGCATCGGTCATGGTCGTCTCGACACGTTCAGGGGGTTGTCTAGTGATCTATACAACTATACAAATACTAAAGCATGACCGCCCATCGGCCAACCGAAGAGTTGTGAATTTTTGATGACAGGAGAATAGCTTGCCGCAACAGCCCCTCTGGTCCGCCATTGCCGGTACACTGACCAAGGAAATCGCGGTCGCCCACTACGGCGCGGGCGACAAGCTTCCGACCGAGGCTGCCCTTGCAGCCCGCTTCGGCGTGAACCGGCATACGGTCCGCCATGCCCTTGCGGCACTTGCGGAACAGGGTCTGGTCCATGCCCGCCGGGGGGCTGGTGTGTTCGTGACCCAGAGGCCGACCGATTATCCCCTTGGTCGCCGGGTGCGCTTCCATCAGAACGTGCTTGCCGCCGGGCAGACCCCCTCGCGCCGGATCAGCCGAAGCGAGACCCGCCCCTGCGATGCTGATGAAGCGCGGGTTCTGCGGCTGAAACCTGGCGAGGCGGTGCACGTGGCGGAAGGTGTCTCGTTGGCCGACGACCAGCCGATTGCGGCCTTCCGCTCAATCTTTCCGGCGGCACGGTTCCCCGATTTGCTGCGCCATCTGGCCGGGACGCTGTCGATCACGCGGGCACTCGCCGCTTCAGGCCTGACGGACTACACGCGCGCCGAGACACGGTTGACCGCCCAGCTGGCTGACCCGGTGTTGGCGCTTGCGCTGGCGGTCCGAACGGGCGCACCGGTGCTACGGACGGTGGCGGTGAATGTGGATGGGAAGGGAACGCCAGTGGAATACGGGATCACCTGGTTCGCGGGAGAAAGGGTCACGCTGACGGTGGCCGATCAGCCCTGATACTTCTCCAGGAATGCCTCGGCCTTCAACGCGCGAAAATCCATCAGCGCGGCGCGGAGGCGGTCATGCGGCCAGTCCCACCAGGCAAGCGCCATCATGCGGTCGGCCACTCCGGGCGCAAAACGCGGCCTAAGCGGTTGGGCCGGGATACCGGCCATGATCATGTAGGGGGCCACATCTTTTGTCACCACCCCGCCCGAAGCGATGACCGCGCCTGCGCCGATGGTGACGTCGGGCTTCACGATCACACCGTGGCCAAGCCAGGTGTCCGGGCCGATGACGGTGCGGCGGCTGGCGCGGTGGGCCATGAAGTCCGCGTCGTCCTGGACATCGTCCCAGTAGCTTGCCGAGCGGTACAGGAAATGATGCAGACTTGCATTTTCCATCGGATGATCCGTCGGGCCGATCCGGGTCATCGCTGCGATGTTGGCGAATTTGCCGACTGTCGTGTTGGCGATGTCCGAAAGCCGGTCGCAATAGGCGTAGTCTTCGAAGGTCGAGTTCAGCACGCGGCTGCCTTCGCCCACCTCACACCAGCCGCCGAAACTGGAGTTCACGATCACGCAGCCGGGATGGACGAAGGGCTGCGTGGCAGAAAGCTTCGGCACCTCAGTTGCCCTTGATCAACTTGCGCCGCAGCCAGCCGGAGAGGCTATCCATCACCATCACCATCAGGACGATCAGGACCATGTAGTAGGCCACCTCTTCCCAATCCTTCTGGGTCTGGATGGCCTGAGTCAGCAAAAGCCCGATCCCGCCCCCGACGATGGCACCGATCACCGTGGCGCTGCGGGTGTTCGATTCAAGATAATAAAGAACCTGGCTGAGCAGGACCGGAGTGATCTGTGGGATCACCCCAAACCGGGCGCGAAGTGCCGCGTTTGCCCCGGTCGAACGGATGCCCTCGACCTGTTTGTCGTCGATGTTCTCCAGAGCTTCAGAGAAGGTCTTGCCGAAGGTTCCGACATCGGTGATCGCAATCGCGATGGCACCGGTCATCGGACCGGGCCCGAAGGCTCGGCTTAGGATGATGGTCCAGATCAGGCCGTCTACACCCCGGATAAAGTCGAAGATGCGGCGGGCGGCGAAGCGCAGCGGGCCAAGGGGGTTGAAGTTGCGCGCGGCAAGAAATCCAAGTGGCAGAGCCACCAGCGCCGCAGTCATGGTGCCGAGAAACGCCATCAGGACTGTCTCGAAGATCGCCCATGCAACGTCGCCGTGGTGCCACATCTTGTTGGTCCAGAACTCGCCGACCATGTAGCCAAGGTTTGTCCGCGCGGGGTCGATCCGGTCGCCAGTCACGGCGAGCGCTGCAAGCTCTGCGAAGCCCTTGCCGTAGAAGGGGCTGTCGAGGGTGAAAAACCAAAGCTCCCATCCGGGTTCGTACTTGAAGGTTTCGACCTTGGAACGGGAGTAGTTGAAGCGGCCAGCTTCAGTGGTGACGGAAACCTTGTTTTCGGCCACGCTGATCCACGCCGGAAGTGGCTTGGGCGCGGTGACGACCGGCTTGCCACCTTCGGGGCGGATGTCAATGGTGCCGTAGCCGGGAACAACCATGCGCGCGCCAGCCTCGTCGTAGGTGACGCTGTGGCCTTGACCAAGGTCGATCTGCGTGACGGGGCCGGTGATGGTCACCCAGTCGGGCAGCATACCTTCGGGATAGGTGCCCTTGCTTTCGCCTTCGATGGCGACGGTGACAGTGCCGGTGCGGTTGTCGCGGGTGACATGGGTCTTGTGGGACCAGAAATCGGACATAAGGATCGCGGCGTTGTCGAAGCGCGCGCGTTGCGCAAGGCCCGCCAGATCAAAGCTGATCGCGGCGTAGATAAGGTAAGCCAGGATCGCCGCGGGGATAGCGAAGGCGAAGCGGCGTCTGCGGGCGAAGTTGCCACTGACGATGTCGGTCATGGCCGAGCCGGTCGCGGTCATGGTCATGTCAGTGCCCCTTCACCAGCTTGTTGCGGTAGTGATCGGACACCCGGTCAATGACCACGATGGCAAGGAACAGAAGCGCAAAAATCGCGACGACCTGGTCATAACGGCCCTGGCCCCATTGCATCGCCAGCTTCAGGTCATGGCCGATGCCGCCCTCGCCGACAAAGCCAAGAATGGCCGAGGCGCGGACGTTGATCTCGAAGCGGAGGAGCGCATAGCTGAGCCAGTTGGGTGCGACTTGCGGGATTATCCCCAGCCACATCCGCTGCGACCAGTTGGCACCGACCGATGCAAGGCCTTCGACGGGCTTCAGATCGGCGTTTTCCGCGACCTCGGAGAAAAGCTTGCCCAGGGCACCGCCGGTGTGCAGCGCGATGGCAATGACAGCCGGAACTGGTCCGCCGCCCAGAATGTAGATCAGGACCAGCGCGATGACGATTTCCGGGATCGCGCGAAGCGCGTCCATCATGCGGCGGAAAACGGGGATCAGGGCGGGCCAGCGGGCCAGGCCGCGCGTGGCGAGCAGCGAGAGAGTCATGGCCGCCAGCGCGCCCAGAAGCGTTGCGACTGCGGCGATGTTCAGCGTCTCGATCAGCGCGGGGATATGGGCTACGAATATCGCGGGCAGCAGGGAACGCTTTTCCCACGCCTCTGCCAGTACTTCGGACGGGAAGTCGAAGGTCTGGTGCAGGCCTTCAAGAAAGCCACCGGCATTGCGATCCTCGGCAAGCGACCACCCCGAAGCCATGAGAGCCACGAACACCACCAGAAGGATGCCGCCATACATCCGCTTGCGGCGGACCATCTCAAGATAGGCCTCGCGCGGGTCGGCCAGATTAGGGCGTGGGCCGGGGGCGGGACCGAAGGCAGCATCAACCATGGAATCATCCGGATAAAAAAAGGCCGGACCCAGCGGTGCGCTGGGTCCGGCCGGAGGAAGGGTTTACATGCCTTCTTGCATCTTGCGGGCGGCGAGAATGCCTTCATAGGCCGACTGCTCGACCGGGACAAAATCCTTCGCCTCGCCAGCGGCAACGGCATAGGCGCACTCGGGGTCGGTTTCCCACAGATCGGCGGTCAGTTGGGTGACCTTGTCCTTCACGTCTTGCGGCAGGGCCTTGCGGACGACCATCGGACCTTCCGGGATCAGCGTCGAGCGCCAGATCTCGACCAGGTTTGACATGTCGACGAGGCCCGCATCGGCGGCCTTGCGGAAGGCACCGTTGGTGTACCCGTCTTCCCAATTGCCAAGACCATCGGCCCAGCTGACGCCCGCGTCGAAGTCACCGTTGGCAACGCCTACGATGGTCTGTTCATGTCCGCCGGACATCTTCACTTCCGAGAAGTAGGATTTCAGATCGCCATATTTGGCGGCGAGTTCCGCGCCGGGGACCAGATAGCCCGAGGTCGAGTTCGGATCGGCGAAGGCGAAGATCTTGCCCTTGGCGTCGTCCATGGACGTGATGCCGGTGTCCTTGCGGGTGAAACCGATGGAGTAGTACCCGGTCGACCCGTCGGCATTCTGCTTGGTGAGCTTCAGCTCGACAGCTTCCGGGTCGGTCAGGTAAACCTTGGCGTAGGCCGAGGCACCCAGCCAGGCATAGTCCAGCGAGCCGCCGAGAAGGCCCTGGATCACGCCGTCATAGTCGGCGGGAGTGAAGAGCTTGACGGGAACGCCAAGCGCAGCCTCGACCTTGGCCCGGAAGCATTCGTTCGAAGTCATGCGGTCCTGGGCGTTTTCGCCGCCAAGGATGCCGATGTTGAATTCCTTGATCTCCTGGGCGAACGCCGAGGAGGCGAGGATTGCGGTCAGAGCGGTTGCAGTCAGCAGCTTTTGCATGGTTTCTCCGTGAGTTGGTGGTTCGTCAGTCACGACAGCATGAGATCGGCGTAGGACCGGTCGGCTGCGGTGTCGGTGGGGATCGAGGTCGACGTGGCGGCCTCGTTGAAGCTTTCGTCGGCCCCGTAGATGTCGCGGGCAACACCGGTTGTCAGCTGGTCCGGAGTGCCGTCGAAGACGATGCGGCCATCGCGCATTCCGATCACGCGGTCGCAATACCGCCGCGCGGTATCAAGGGTGTGCAGATTGGCGATGACCATGCGCCCGTCCTCGACGTTGATCTGCTTCAGGGCGTCCATGACGATCTGCGCGTTCATCGGGTCAAGGCTGGCGATTGGTTCGTCGGCCAGAATGATCTTCGGGTCCTGCATCAGAGCGCGGGCGATGGCGACGCGCTGTTGCTGGCCACCCGACAGCGCCTCGGCCCGCTTGGTTGCCTGCTCGGCGATGCCCAGCCGTTCCAGGATCTCCAGTGCCTTCAAGATGTCGGTGCGAGGCCAGAGATTGAACATTGTCTGAAGCGTAGAGCGACGGTTCAGGATGCCGTGGAGGACGTTTGCGGCGACGTCCATCCGGGGAACGAGATTGAACTGCTGGAAGATCATCGCGCAGTGTGACTGCCAGGCACGGGCATCGGCACCCTTCAGCGCAAGGACATTTCGCCCCTCAACGCGGATTTCGCCCGTGGTGGCGTCAAGAAGGCGGTTCATCATGCGCAGGAACGTGGACTTGCCCGCGCCGGACCGACCGATGATGCCGACGAAAGCGGGGCGGTCGATGGAAAAGCTGATGTTGTCGACAGCGGCTTTCTGGCCGAACATCCGCGTCACGCCCTGCACTTCAAGCATCCGTCGCCCCTGGCTCTTGGGTATGGAACGTTTCTAGCGGTGTGATGTGACAGCGAGTCGGATTCTGCGTGAAGCTTGTGTGACGGGTCCTGGCGCTGGATGTGGCGTGGCGAATCCAGTGCGGACATGGACCGCCACCGGCGTCTCAACTGGCTGGTGCTGGCATGGGAAAAGCGGGCACGGGCAAAGTGGGCACTGGCAAAGCGGGCACTGGCAAAGCGGGCATGGCAGAATAGCCGGGCCGGCCGGAAACCCAAGTGCGCAGAGGAACCGGTACCTGGCCTTCGGGCCAGTCGAGAAGAAGAAGGTCGGCGCGATGGCCGGGGGCGATGCGGCCCCGGTCGGTAAGTCCCATCGCGCGGGCGGGGTTGAGAGACACGAGTTTCCAGAGCGCGGGTAACGGGGCGACGCGGTCTGCGTGCAGCCGGACCACCGCCCCCAGCATGGCAGGGTAGAAGTAGTCTGATGCAAGAATGTCGCAGAGCCCGCGCGCGATCATATCGGCGGCACCGGGGCTGCCGAGGTGGCTGCCGCCTCGCATCGCATTGGGGGCACCCAGGACGATGGTGTCTCCCGCCTCACGCGCGGCCAGAAAGACGCGGTCGTGCATCGGAAACTCGGCCACCCTTGCCCCAAGGGTCCTGTAGTAGGCGCGTGTTTCGGCCTGGCTGTCGTCGTGGCTAAGCATCGGAGCCTGGTGCGACCGGGCCAGCGCAGCCATCCGGGCGATATGGTCCGGGACGTCCGCGCGGCGCTGCCAGACGCCGGTCAGGAGTGCCACGTAGTCGTCAGCCGGTACAAACGCCCTGCGCGCCTGATCCTGCATCTTTTTCAAGAAACGCGGATCGTCGAAGGATGTGACTGGATAGGGACTAACCTGGTCGAAGGGACGGTTCTGCACAGGAATATCGTAGTGTAGCAGCATCGCGGTGGTGTGGTCGTTGAACGCCAGTGCCGGGCGGTCCGGGCCAGCAAGGGCATGGGCGATCAGGAGTTCCGCCTCGTGACAGAAGGTTTCCCAACGCAGTTGCAGGCGGTTCTCGGCTGTGAGGCGCGGGCGAAGCGTCTCCAGCGCGCGAACGATCTGCCAGCCGGTCTCGAGGCTGCGCAGACCCGGCTCCCAGGACAGGGTCAGGGCATGGTATGCGGTGGCGATCCCGTTCGACGAAAGCTGACGGTCGGTCTCCAGAAGCGCGGTTTCGATGGGGACCATCACGCCGGGGCGCGGCATGACCTGACGCTCGAACGCATCGCCATGCACATCGACGAATGCGGGGGCCAGAAGCCGACCCCGTGCGGGGATGACGGACGCCCCGTCACGGGCGACGTCGGTCCCTGTGATTTGCCCAGCTTCAATTCTGACCGAAGTGGTTTCGATCCGGTCGTCCAGGATAACGTGGGCGCCTTCGATCAGTTCGGCGCTCATGCCAGACGCTCGGCCAGAAGGTGCCAGTGCCATGAGCCGGGCTTTTCATGGGGTCGGTCGAAAAGGGTGACAACCTCGAAGCCCCACATCAGCGACAGAAGGTCGGGTGCGGTGCAAAAGAAATGCGGGTGGATCTTGTCGTCTTCGCCTTCGAAGACCCAGGTGTTGCGGCTGATTTCGCGGCCCTTTGCCTTGGTCTTCTCGACCGGGAGGCGGCGGGCCGAGAGCATCGTCGCCATGAAGCTGCCACCGGGCCGGACAACGCGGGCGATTTCCGACAGCGTCCGGCGGACGACGCTTTCGTCGCCGTGGTAGATGACGTTCCAGGCGAGGACGTGGTCGAAGCTTGCTGATTCGAACGGAAGGTCCGTCATTGGGGCCTGGACGGTTTCGACCGTCAGACACCTGGCGAAAGCCGCCGCCGCGACGGCTGAGACTGCAGCCTCGGACGCATCGAGAGCGGTGACCTGATGGCCTGCTTCTGCGAAGGCCAGCGCGTGGCGACCGATCCCGGCACCGAGATCCAGGATGCGCGAGCCGGACGGCAACGTGCTTGCATGGTCGATGGCCCAAGGCTCGGGCATTGACCAGGGGTTTGAGCCGTTGGCCTTCTGCCACTCTGCATTCCAGTAGAGATGCGCTGTATCGGTGACCATGCGGTTCATATCAGCTTCCTTCTAATCCAGCCCGAGCCCTGTTCGACGGCGACGACAAGGGCGAGAATCATCAGGATGATCGCAAGCGCCTCGTCGTAGTTGAAAAGGTCGAAGGCGACCTTTAGGTCGACCCCGATGCCTCCCGCGCCGACAAGACCCAGGGCGGCCGAACCGCGAACGGATTTTTCAAGCGCGAAGAGCGAGGTTGCGATGAAGGAGGGCAGGCAAGCGGGGATCACCGCCGAGCCGATGATGCCCAGGCGGTTGGCCCCGATAGCGCGAAGCGCGTCCTGCGGGCCGGGATCGGTTTCCTCCATCGCCTCGGCGAAAAAGCGTCCCGCAAAGCCGATCTTGTCGACCATGATCGCCATGACCCCGGCGGCGGGACCAAGGCCTACGATGATGATGAAGACGATGGCCCACACCAAGTCGGGGACAGTCCGGAACAGCGCGATGAGGGCGCGGGCTGAGTGGCGGACCAGGGGGTGGGGCGACAGTCGGTCGGTGGCGAGGATCGCGAAAGGCAACGCGAGGATCAGGCCAAGGAAGCAGCCGGCAACGGCCATCTGGAAGGTCTCAAGAAGTTTCCCGCTGATGGGAACGATGCGGGTGAAGTCGGGCGGAAACATCTGGGTCAGCAGGCCCGAGGGTGCGAAAAGGCGCGCGATGCCACTTCCCAGCCTGTCGGGAGCCGGGGCGGTGGAGACTAGCGCCATCAGCACGAGGGCAAGCGCCAACAAGAGAGCTGCATATTCCAACAGGCTGCGATGCTGGAAGCGTGATGGAGCGACGGCAGTCATGCGGCCTCGACGTGGTTGAAAAAGCGACGCAAGCCCGCTGCGTCCGCGCGCTGGGTGACCAGATCAAGCGCGATCCGACCGTTTGCCAGCCCAAGAATGCGGTCAGAAAACCGCAATGTGTGTTCCAGCCGATGAGAAATGACCAAAAGCGACAGGCCCGTCTCGCGCACCAGCGCAAGCAGTAGGGCCATGACCTCTTCACCGGTCTGGGGGTCAAGGCTTGCATCCGGTTCGTCGGCCAGGATGAAAGCGGGGCGCTGCATCAGCATGCGGGCGATGGCGACGCGCTGCTGCTGGCCCCCGGACAAACTGTCGACCCGCACAAGAGCGCGGTCGGCCAAGCCGACACGTTCAAGGCAGGCCATAGCCTCGTCACGAACGGATGCCGGAGCAAAGGACTGTATCCAGACGCGAGGACTGGACATCCGGGCCTGCGCGCCGTGGATCACGTTGGACAGCGCGGAAAGCCTGGGGACAAGGTTATGCCGTTGCCAGACGATGCCAACTTCGGCCCGGAACCGGCGCAACGCGCCTGGGGACAATGCACCGACATCGCGGCCCAGCATCTGCACCGTGCCGGATGTCGGTTCGACAAGTCGCACGAGGCAACGCAGGAGGGTGGATTTTCCCGAGCCGTTCGCCCCGATCAAGGCCGTGGACTGCCCCGGGGGCAGCGCGAAGTCGAGCCCGCGCAACACCGAGCGGCCGGAGTAATCCTTAGTCAGGCCAGATACGACAAGGACCGGCTCTGCAACTGCTGAGCCGGTCAGCGCCCGGGGGGAAAGGGGCGCAGTCACTGTGGAATCACTCGCCGACGAACTCGGTGAACTCGGTGATGCCAATGTTCTCGAACATCTTGCGCACCACGTCGTAGTCCGCGTTCGTAACCATCGGGTTGAAGCTGCCGCCCACATACTTGGCATTTTCTTCGGTGCTGGTCAGCGCGGCCAGGATATCTGCTCCATGGTCGGTGAAGGTCTTGCGCACGATCTCGATCACCTCAGGCGACACCTTGGCCGAGGCGAGCAGGATGTCGTCGGGCAGTTGCGGGCCTTTCACCAGAACGCGGAACTTCTGGTCGGGGAACTTCTTGATGATGCTGTCGATATGCGTCCGGTTCAGACCGATCCCGGCGATGTCTCCAGCGATCAAGGCTTCCACAGCGACGTTGCGATTCAGGAAGACCGGCTCGTAGTCGACGGCGTAGGTCAGGCCCGCCTTTGCCAAAAGATCGACCGGGCCAAGGTGCTGTGACGTCGAGCCAATCTCGCCAAACGAGATCTTCTTGCCTTTCAGGTCGGTTGGCGCCTTGATGGCGCTGTCGTCCAGTACGACGACGGTCGAATAGTAGTCGGGGCGGACCCAAGTGACGACCGGCTGGGCGTCAAGCCTGGCATTGAAGACCACGTATTCCGCCGGTCCGGTCAGGACAAAGTCAACCTGATCGGCTGCCATGGCTTCGACTGCAACTGTCCGGCCGGAGACCGGAAAAAACTCGACCTTGAGACCGGAGGCAGCTTCGAACGCGTCTTTGAACGGGCCCATTTCGCGCTGAAGCGACTCCATCCCGTCGATGTCGGTGACAGCGAAGCGAACCGTTTCCTGAGCTACGGATGGCGTGGCAGCAGCAAGGCCGATGGCAAGAAGGCTGGTGGCGAGAAAATGTTTCATTGCGTTTGCGTCCTGTGCGGCTGAATCCCTTTGGTGGGCTAGCAGTTGCAAATGACAGTGGTGCAACGCTGGAGGCACGGACTTGCAACAATGCCACGGCAGGTGGCAGTAGCCGGTCTGTCATTCCGCAATGGTCCGAAGAGGTTGTAGGGACGGCAGACGTCTGTCAGATCGTGCGGGGCCAGCGGCGGTGCAGATCGTCGATGACGATAGTATGAGCGTGATGATTGCCGTCTTGGGCCAGATGTGGATGATCGGGGGGCAGGTCGGGGTGACCATGCTTCAAGGGGCCCCCATCCTGCACTGGCCAGGTGTGCAGGGCAGCAGCAAGGCCCAAAGCGCCGATCCCTGCCAGCACCAAAGCCGCAACGGACAATCCTGCGCCCGCGCCGATAAAGCCCGCCAGCGGGTAAGTCACCAACCAGCAGGCATGGGAAAGGGCAAACTGCGCAGCAAAGACGGCACCCCGGTCGGCCTCGCGTGCGGACCTGTTGATGATCCGGCCAATCGGGGTCTGCGTCAGGGAAAAGCCAAAGCCGATGATTGCCCATAGGGGGATCAGCGCGGCAAGGCCGCCGATCAGCGGCACCAGCGCCACGCCCGCGACCATCAGGCCCGCCCCGCCGATCATGATTGTGCGATCCTGAAAGTGCTCAAGACTGCGGGGCACCAGGAAGGCCGCCAGCATCGACCCCGCGCCGAAGCCTGCGAAGGCCAGTGCGACCGATTCTGCGCCAAGGCCGAGCCTTGCCTGCACCAGCACGACAGTGTTGACATAGATCATTGCCCCAGCAGCGGCGACTGCTGCTTCCATCGCCATCAGTCCGCGCAGACGGGGGGTGGCGGTGTAGATCCGCACACCCTTTGTCACATCGGCCCAGAAATCCCCGGCCTCGCCCCGCGCGCGGTCAGGCAAGCGCGCGGTGACCACCAGGAGGGCCGACGCGAGAAACCCTGTGACGGTCCCAACGAACAGCACCGGGAAACTTACCACGGTCAGCACAAGCGCCGCGATCATGGGTGAGGCAAGTTGCTCAAGGTCCTCGGTCAAGCGCAGAAGGGAGAGTGCGTTGGTGTAGTCGTTCTCGTCGTTCAGCACGTCCGGGATCGCCGCCTGGAACGCCGGAGTGAACCCCGCCGAGGCGGCCTGAAGAAAGAAGATCAGGACATAAATCTGCCAGACCTGATCAACGAAAGGCAGGCAAGCAATCACGCAAGCCCGGATCAGGTCCAGCGCCACCAGAAAGGCCAGGCGCGGCAAGCGTTCGGCGATGGCCGCCGCGACCGGGGCGAGCGTGACATAGGCCACCATCTTAATGCCAAGCGCCATGCCCAGCACCGCACCGGCATCATTTCCCGCCAGCTGCCAGGCAAGAAGGCCAAGCGCCACAGTGGCCAGACCTGTTCCCAACAGTGCCACAAATTGGGCCAGGAAGAGGTGGCGGAAGGTCCGGTTCTTCAACGTCGCCAGCATCTAGAAAAGTCTCGCCAGCGACTTGACCTCGGTCAGGTCGTGAATCGACGCGCCGGACACGCAATGATCGATATGGTCATGGATCAGAGTGCGCTTCGCCTTGGCAACTGACCGTTCTACGGCATGCAATTGGTGGGAAGGTCAACACAGGGGCGGGCCGCCTTCGATCATTGCGATGACACGGCGCAGCTGCCCTTCAGCGCGCTTCAGCCGGGTTGCGATGGCGGGGTGGATGGCATGGCGGTGTGGTTCTGTCGTTTGCAAAAAAGATATCCCCCTGGGGGCATATGGCAAGGCAGTTCGAAGCGCGGGACTTGCGGGCTAGAGGCGTTGGCCGTCCGCGTCAAAGCAGAGGGCCTGAGCAGCATCAAACGCAAGGCCAACTGCGTCGCCGACTGTGGTTGAAAGCCTTCCGGCCCCCTGCACGCAGACCAAGCCGACCGGCGTGGCAACATGGACGAGAGTCTGATTGCCCAGTCGCTCGACCAACCTGACGACTCCGGAAAGGGATGCATCAGGGTCCGAGGACAGGTGCAAATGATCGGGACGAAGGCCCACTTCATGGACCGCAAGGCCGACGGCAGCGCCCGGAAGAAAGTTGATCGCGGGGTTGCCGATAAACCCTGCCACGAACCGGTTCGCCGGAGTGTCGTAAAGATCCATCGGTCCGCCGATCTGCTGCACCTCGCCACCGTTCATCACGACGATCTTGTCGGCCATTGTCATAGCCTCGACCTGATCATGCGTGACATAGACCATGGTCGCCCCAAGCTCGCGGTGCAGACTTGAAAGCTCCAGCCGCATCTGCACCCGCAGGAGAGCGTCAAGGTTCGAGAGGGGTTCGTCGAACAAAAACACCTGCGGAGCCCGCACAAGGGCGCGACCGATGGCCACCCGCTGGCGCTGTCCGCCAGAAAGTTCGGCCGGGCGGCGGGACAGAAGATGGTCAAGTTGCAGAAGCTTTGCCACCTCGGTCGCCCGAGCAAGCCGCGTGGCCTTTGCCGCCCCGGCGGCTTCAAGCGAGAAGGCGATGTTCTCGGCCACGCTCATATGCGGATAAAGCGCGTAGGACTGGAAGACCATGGCGATCTGGCGGGCCGAAGGTTCTTCCATCGTGACGTCGCGACCGCAGATCTCGATCCGGCCTGCAGTGGGTTCCTCAAGCCCGGCGATCAAGCGTAAAAGCGTAGACTTGCCGCAGCCCGATGGGCCGAGAAGGGCGCAAAACTCACCCTTCTGAACGGTCAGATCTACGCCCTTGATTGCCTCGAAGCCCCCGAAGCTTTTGCGCAGCCCGGTCAGGCGAAGTTGGGCGTCTGCTTCAGCCATCGGCTACTCCCGGATCCAGACCTGCATCGGGTTTGGCCCCCGGTTGCACCAGATGAAATAGGGCACGGCGAGAAGCGGCGAAGGGCCTTCGACCGGCGGGTTGGTGCGGTAGAGGGCTGCGTCCTGGTCGGTAACGGCATGGCCCTCGGCTTTGAGGACGCTGATCCCGCCGAGGAGGTCCTTGCGGAATTCATCGGCCAGCGCGCCGTTCCGCGGCAGGTGAAGACGGTGGAGCGGGGCCTGCTGGTCCTGGCCTTCGAAGCAGTAGACCAGGGGGCCACGGCGCAGGCCCACGCGGCCGACGTCGGCTTTGATCTCGGGGTGCGGCCAGAGGCGTTCGGCGGTCATGGGCAGATCAAGCTCGACCACGTCGCCAGGTTGCCAGGTGCGGGTCAGGCGCAGGTAGCCGCGTTCGGGGGTGACGGGCACGTCCGCGCCCGCGACACGCACATGCGGGGTCTTGCACCAGGCGGGAATGCGCAACGATAGGGTGAAGCCAAACGCAGTATCGGGCGTGACTTCGATGTGGACTGCCCCGCTCCATGGATAGATGGAGCGTTCGGCGATGCGGACATTTCCGCCACCAAGACTGACTTCGGTTTCGGCACCACCGTAAAGGTGGATCGCAACTTCGTCCTCGCCCACCCCGAACACGTAGCCACCGACCGAGGCCACCAGCCGGGCCACGTTCATGGTGCAGCAGGGGCAAGGATGCCAGTCCCAGCGGCGGTGGCTGCCGTCGCTGTCCAGCTTGTTGTCGTAAAAATAGGTATCGCCTTCCCGCGAAAGACCCGCGAGCGCGTTGTTGTAAAGTGCCAGCTCCAGCAGGTCTGCATACTGGCCGTCGAGATCAAGGTTCAGCATCCGCGCCGCCCAGAAGATCATCGCGCAGGACGCGCAAGTTTCGGCATAGGCGGTATCGTTCGGAAGGTCGTAATCCTGAGTGAACCCCTCGTTCCGGGCCGAGGGACCGAACCCTCCAGTGACATACATCCGGGTCGAGGTCACGTCGTGCCACAAGGTCTCGCAGGTGCGTTGCAGCTCGGCGTCGCCGTGCTCGGCGGCAAGATCCGCCATGGCAGTATAGAGGTAGAAGGCGCGGACAGCGTGGCCTACGACCTTGGTCTGCTGGCGCACGGGCAGGTGAGACTGGCTGTATTCGTATGTTCCCTGACCGTATTTGCCGACCAGTTCGCCCCGCGCATCGCGTTCTTGGTCAAAGTAGTGGGGCTGCGCACCGCGTTCGTCGACGAAGTAGGAGGCCAGGTCCAGATACTTGCGCTGGCCGGTCGCATGCCAGGCCTTGATCAGCGCAAGCTCCACCTCCGGGTGACCACAGTAGCCGCGCTTCTGGCCAGCGCCGCGACCGAAGACCGTGGCGACGTGGTCGAAAGCGCGCTCCATCAGGTGCATCAGGCGATCCTTGCCTGTGGCGCGCAAGTAGGCGACCGCGCCCTCAAGAAGGTGGCCTAAATTGTAGAGCTCATGATTGTCGCGCAGGTTGGTCCAGCGGTTCTGCGGCTCACGCTCCAGATACCAGCAGTTGACGTAGCCATCGGGCTCCTGCGCCTTTTCAAGGTCGTCGATGATCGCCTCGATCTGCGCTTCGATCACCGGGTCGCGGCGGTGGGACAGGGCGTAGGACGCGGCCTCGATCCACTTTCCGACATCGCTGTCCCAGAATATCTGGGTGCTGAAGCCATCGGCATGGGGCTTGAACGTTAGGGGTGGCACAGGCTTTGGCAACTTCAGGCTGTCCAGCACGTTGTACTTGGCCAGTTGGGCGTGCTGGCTGGGGATCGAGGTGGTGAGCACGGTTTCCAGTCGTTCGGACCAGAAGTCACCGGTGATCTTCACGTCGGCGAAGGGAATGGATGAATAGCGGCGCATGGGTCCTCCGTCAGGTACTTTCGCGCACGACCAGCGTGCAGGGCAGGCGCAGCGTGCCAGAAGCGTCCGCGCCCTTTATCATCTGGGTCATCTTCCGACCCGCCTCGGCGCCAAGCTGCACCAGGTTCATATCGACCGAGGTGAGCGCGGGGCGGCAGGCCTCGGCCATCACGGTCCAGTTGTCGAAACCGGTAAGGGCAACGTCGGTCGGGCAGGCAATCCCCACTTCTCGCAAGGCGTCGGCACAGCCGCGGGCGATGAGGTCGTTGCCGCAGACAATGGCATCGGGGGCATCGGGGCGCGGCCCGGACATCAGTTGCGCGGTAGCGGTTCGGCCCCACGCCTCTGTCCAGTTGCCATGCAGTACGGGGTATGGCTTCAGCCCTGCCGCAGCCAGGCCCTCTTGCCAGCCGTCCGCGCGCAGCCGAACGGCTTCGAAATCGCGGGGGCCGGTGATATGGGCGATGCGGCGGCGGCCACGCTGGACCAAGTGGTCCGTTGCCATGCGCGCGCCATGCTTGTCGTCGGGCAACAGCGTCAGCGCACCCGGCGCATCGCCTTGGCTGAAAACATAGATCACTGGCAGGCCAATGCCGCTGAGGTCGACCGAGGGGCGGCGGTCCGCGCGCCTGGCCGTGACGATCAACCCGTCGATCTGTTTGGACAAAAGCTGGTCAAGGTGCGCGCGTTCGCGTTCGGCGTCGTCGGTGGCATTGACCATGAAAACGCCGATGCCGGACTGCGACAGCACACCCTCCAGCCCTTCCATGATCGGCATGGTGAAGCGACCGAAGCTGTCGTTCGAAATCAATCCGACTGAACCGGAGAGGCCGGTATGCAAGCTGCGGGCCAGAAGGTTGGGACGGAAGCTTAGCGCCCGCACAGCTTCCAGCACACGCTTGCGGGTCTGCTCCGACAAGGACCCAGTGCCGTTCAGCGCCTTTGATACGGTGCTGATTGACACCCCGGCGGCACGTGCGACGTCGTGGATTGTAGACGTGCCGCGCAGAGGTGCCTTATCGCCTGCCATCATTTCACGGCTCCTGCCAGCAGTCCGGAGACATAGTATTTCTGCAAGGCGAGGTAGACGCAAAGGCAGGGCAGCATCGAGACCACGACCGAGGCCTGCAAGGCACCCCAATCGACCGATCCGAAGTCACCCGAGACGACTCCGGTCAGCATGATCGGTACTGTGAAGGCGCTTTCAGTGTTCATCAGGATCAACGCGCCGATGAATTCGTTCCATGAGGTAATGAAGGCGAAGAGGGCGACCGTCACCATCCCGGGTGCTGCCAGCGGCATAAAGACCCTGCGCAACTGGAACGCGGTGGAGGCACCGTCCACTCGGGCAGCCTCTTCCAGCTCGCGCGGGACGGCCTCGAAACTGTTGCGCATCAGGTAGACCGAGAACGGCAGCTGCAAGATCGTGTGCAGGATCGCGAGACCGAAATGGCTGGCTGTCAGGCCGAGTTTGGAGAACATCAGGTAAAGTGGCACGATCAGCGCCTGATAGGGCACCATCATTGAGGCAAGGATCAGGATGAACCAGAGCTCCTTTCCCGGCACAGGGAAGCGGGCAAGCGCGAAGCCCGCAGGGACAGACAGGACAAGGCACATCAGGATGGTTATCCCAGCGACCAAAGCAGAGTTGCGGACATAGCTCCAGATGCCCTGCTGGTAGTTCGCGACCTTCTGGTAGTTTTCCAGACTGACGGACGATGGCAAATAGGTCGGCGGAACTGCGGAGGTTTCGGCTAAGGGGCGCAACGACGCAAGGAAAGACATCGCCAGCGGCATCAGCATCAACGTGATCACCAAGATACAGACTGCCGCCACCAGCCATCCCTTGGCGCGGCGCGCGAGCGTTTTGGTCGGCGGGTCAAGCGCAGTTGCGGTCATCGCCGCCCCCTGGATTGCAGGCGCAGTTGCGTGACAGTCATCGCCATGATCACCACCATCAGAATGACCGAAAGCGCGGCGGAATAGCCAAGGTCGAAGCGGACGAACCCGGACTGGTAGATCCAGTAGACCGAGGTAAAGGTCTTGCCGCGCGGCCCACCCCCCGTCATCAGGTAGAACTGGTCGAAGGCAAGCATCGAGCCGATGACCGAGATCACCGTCGCCATCATCAGTGACCGTGCGGCCAGCGGCAGGATGATGCGCCGGACCTGAAGCAAACGCGAGGCACCGTCGATGCGGGCGGCTTCGAACAAGTCGGCGCTGATCGACTGGATGCCGGCCATGATCAGGATCATCCCGAAACCGACCACCTTCCAGGTGACCGAAATGATCACGGCGGCCAGTCCTGTCTCGACCTTGCGGAACCATACCACCGGCTCGGAGATCACGCCGAGGTCGACGAGCAGCTGGTTGAAGAGGCCAACCTGCTGGTCAAACAGCCAGAACCACAGCAGAGAGGAGGAGGCGAGGCCGATGACCACAGGCAGGAAGACGACTGTGCGGGTCAGACGTCGCAAGGGGGTGTTCGGCGACACCAGAAGCGCAAGCGCGAACCCAAGGCCCATCAAGATCGGTGTGATGATCACGGCGTAAAGCAGCGTGAAACGGAAGGCGGCCCAAAACTTCGGGTCTGCATAGGCAGTCCGATAGTTGTCGAGTCCGATCCATTCACCGCCGCCCAGAAGTGAGGTCGAGGTGAACGAAAGCCAGACCAGATGCACCATCGGCCACAGGACGAAAAGACCGACAAAAGCCAGGGTCGGAGCCAGCCACGCGAGACCCACATAACCATTTCTGCGCGCGGACATTGCAAGCCACTCCGATGGAAGGGGGCCGGATCGAACCGGCCCCTGTCTGGTTACTTTGCTGCGATTGCGAGCATTTCGGCCCGGGCAGTCTCGATGGCGCCGTCGACGTCACCGTCGAAGATTGCGGTCTGAAGCATAGTAATCCAGGGAGACGAATCCGAGTTTACCATGTCGGCAAAGTGGAACACCCAAGGCACGTATCCCGCGGCAAGCGCACCGGCGGTCGTCAGCACCTTGTCGTTGCCCTTGGTGTATTCGTTGTCGGCCAGATCCGTTCGCGTGGTCAGTATCGAATTCTTCGCCAGTCCATCAAGCTGCGCTTCATCCGACAGGACCCAGGTGACGAATCCCCTGGCTGCGTCCTCGTTCTTGCCGTTGGCCGGGATAGCGACCACGTCGCCGCCGACGAAGGCCGAGACCTGACCAGGTTCGGCGCCGGGAAGAAGGGTAAGGCCAAAGTTGAACTCGGGGTGTTCGCGCTTCATCAGGCTAATCAGGAAACCTCCGGTTCCTGCGATCCCGATCTTGCCGCTGGCAAAGGCCGAAACGAAGTTCGCACCGGTGTCGACCTCTGCATTTTCGGGGATCAGCCCCTCGTCCCACATGGTCTTGTAGGCCTCCAGCACCAGCTTTACGCCATCCCCGGTCAGCGCCGCATCTCCGCCATTGCGGGGCAACATCTTTGACCCGGCGGCGACCATCATCGGCGAAGTCACGAAGATGTTGCAGCCAGGGCAGGCCCCGGAAAACCAGAAGCCGTATGTGTCCCCGCCAAGCGCCCTAATCTTCCGGGCATGGTCGACAATCTCGGCAATCGTGGTCGGTCCCTTTTCGGGGTCCAGACCTGCGGCCTTGTAGAGATCCTTGTTCCAGGCAAGAACCGAGACGTCCGGCGTGAAGCCGACGCCGTAAATCTTGTCTTCGAAGGTCGCGATGTCCTTGTAGGCCTGCACGTGCGTTGCATAGTGCGGGTCAGCGTTCAGCTGCTCGGTCAGATCGGTCAGCAAGCCCGCCTTCATGAAATCGGGCATGTAGATCAGGTCGAAAGACACCAGATCAGGCGAGTCACCCGACTGGGCCGATGTGGCAAGCTTCGTCACCATCTGGTTGTCGGGGATTGCCGTCAGCGTGATCTTGTCTTCGTGCCCGGCGTTCCACAGGTCCACCATCAGCTTTCCGGGATCAGCAGCGCTTTCGCGAACCCACATTGTCAAATCTTCAGCCTGCACGGTCGTCGACGCAAAGACCGCAATGAAGCAAGCCGTCACCGCGCCCTCAAGCAGGTGTTTCCGTTTGGTCATTTCAAATCCTCCCTCTTGTGCCCGAACATGCCGGGATGAGTGCCGCGGGAGCATCCCGCAAAGTCATGGAAAAGCTTTTCCTTACCGCGCTCTGCGCTTCCTCGGGTCTCGAACTGGATGTTTAACATTCAAGGGTTGCTGAGTCGGAAAAGCTTTTCTTTGGGCCATTCGGCGCACAAGAGCCGCTTTGCGTCAATGCAAAATGCGTCTGCCGGTCGGGCAGGCGGACGTCGCCGTCTGCGTTGAAGATTTGCCCCAGTTGTCTTGTGAAAATCTCTTCCCAAGTGGCGCGTAGCACCATCTCAGGCTCACTTTATTTGCATCGGATTTCCTGATACTAATCGGAAAACCCAAAACGCGTGCCGTCATGACCAATCAGATTCTTGTTGTTGACCCCCTCGAGCGGCAGGACATTCTGCGCAGTCTCGCCAGCGAGGTCCGGGTTCGGATTCTGGAGCATCTGACGCGGCAGGGTCCGCGCAACGTCAACCAGGTGGCGGAAGAATTGGATCTGCCGCAATCGACGGTGTCATCCAACATCCAGATCCTGGTGGATGCAGGGCTGGTGCAGACCCGGTCCGAAAAAGGGCGCAAGGGCAGCCAAAAAATCTGCAACTCGACCTTCACCGAGCTGCTGATTGCCTTCAAGGACCAGACGCCCGCACAGAACGCGAATGCAATCGACGTGTCGATGCCCATCGGGCTTTACACCCGCTGCGAGGTTTCTGCGCCCTGCGGCCTGTGTTCCCCGGACGGTATCATCGGGCTACTTGACGTGCCCGATACCTTTCTTGACCCCGACCGGATGCGCGCGGGTCTGCTGTGGTTCAACCATGGCTTCGTTGAATATCAGTTTCCGAACAATGCAAAGCTCGCAGGTGCCTTGATCGAAGCGCTTGAACTGACGGTGGAGCTGTCGTCCGAAGTGCCCGGAACATCCAAGGATTGGCCTTCGGACATCACGGTCGCGATCAACGGGCACGAGATTGGCACCTGGACGTCGCCCGGGGACTTCGGCGACAAGCGCGGCAAGTTCACCCCCGACTGGTGGAAACTCGCCGGGTCGCAATATGGCGATCTGAAGCGCTGGGAGGTTAGGCCGGACGGGACTTTCCTGGACGGCGCCAAGCTTTCAAGCTGTAGCCTGAGTGATCTGCAACTTAATGAGCACCGGTCGATCCGGGTGCGCATCGGGGTGAAGGAAGACGCCCGCCACCCCGGCGGGATGAACGTGTTCGGACGCGGCTTCGGCAACCACGATCAGGATATCACCCTTCGGTTGATCCGGGCCTGACCTTTCCTTTCGTTTTCACTTGACCGGGTCGCCCCACCGGGCGAACTATACCTGAAAATCTGGTATGAACCGGAAGTGCGGATTCGCAAGATCCGAAAGGGAGGGGTTAGATGAAGGCCAGGGTCACGGCGCACTGCGCCTATACGATTGCTGATATCGACAAGCGGGTCTACGGGTCCTTCCTCGAACATCTGGGCCGCGCGGTCTATACGGGCATCTACGAGCCGGGCCATCCCACCGCTGACGCACAGGGTATGCGGCAGGACGTGCTGGACCTTGTCCGCGCCATCGACACCCCGATTTGCCGTTACCCCGGCGGCAATTTCGTGTCGGCCTACAATTGGGAAGACGGGATCGGACCGAAGGACCAACGCCCCAAACGGCTGGACCTGGCCTGGCGCACCACTGAGTCCAATCAGGTAGGCATCCACGAATTCGGCGACTGGGCCGAAAAGGCCGGGACAGAGATGATGCTGGCGGTCAACCTAGGCTCGCGCGGGTTGGACGAAGCGCGGGCCTTTGTCGAATACGTGAACCACAAGGGCGGGACCTACTGGTCCGACCTGCGTGCGAAGAACGGGCGCAAAGAGCCGTGGAATTGCCGCCTCTGGTGCCTGGGCAACGAGATGGACGGCCCCTGGCAGGTTGGCCACAAGAGCGCCGGGGAATACGGGCATCTGGCGAATGAGACGGCGAAGGCGCTGCGCGGTCTGGACCCGACGCTGGAGCTTGTCGTCTGCGGATCGTCCCATTCCAACATGCCGACCTACCCGCAGTGGGAAGCCACGGTTCTGGAAGAGACCTACGACCAGGTCGACCACATCAGCCTGCACATGTATTTCGAGAACTACGAGAAGAACTCCAACGAATTCCTCGCTTTGCCGCAGAAGCTGGACAGTTACATCGGCACGGTCGCGGGCGTGATCGACTATGTGAAGGCCAAGCGCCGGTCGAAGAAGAACGTGACGATTTCCTTCGATGAATGGAACGTCTGGTATCATGAGCGCAAGGCCGATGCCGAGCGGATGCGGACCTCGGACTGGCCCGAAGCGCCGGTTCTCTTGGAGGATCAGTACAACTTCGAGGATGTTTTGCAGGTTGGCTGCATCCTGAACACCTTCATCCGCCGCGCTGATGTGGTGAAAATCGCCTGCATCGCGCAGCTGGTGAACGTGATCGCGCCGATCATGACCGAACCCGGCGGGGCGGCGTGGCGGCAGACGATCTACTGGCCGTTCCTGTTTGCCTCGAAACACGGGCGCGGAACGGCGATGCAGCTGGCGGTCGAGGTGCCAAGTTATGACGCCGATGTTGCCGCCAATGTGCCGTGGCTGGACATCGCGGGGGTGCGGGATGACGATGCGGGCACGTTGACGTTCTTTGCCATCAACCGCTCGGGCACCGAGACGATGGAGGTGGACCTGACGCTGGACGGGTTCTCGGCGAAGACGGTGGAGCACACACTGATCAAGCATGCCGATCTTGAGGCGCGGAATTCAAAGGCAAACCCCGACAACGTGGCCCCGGTGAAAGGCAGCGGGGCGAAACTGGAGGGGAAGGGCGTCAAGCTGACCTTGCAGCCGCATTCCTATTCGATGATCCGGGTCGGGCTTTAGTATCCGGCTTCTGGATACGTATCAGGTTTTCATTGATCGAATCGGGAAAGGCGATACGCTTTGCCCGGGAGATGCGGCGAACCACGCCGCCATGAGGGAGGAAAAGATGACCATAAGTGGAATGCTGAAGGCTGCCATCGTTGCCACCATCGGCTTTGCCGGGGTTGCGCGCGCGGAAGAGACTGTCGTCTGGTGGGATTTCCTGGGCGGCGGCGACGGCGTGCGGATGAAGAAACTGATCGAAGACTTCAACGCCGCCCACACCGGCGCGATCAAGATCGACGCGACCACGCTGGAATGGGGCACGCCGTTCTATGCCAAGGTCCAGACCTCGGCCGCGGTGGGAGAAGCGCCGGACGTGATGACCTACCACGCCAGCCGCATCCCGCTGGCGGTGCAGCAGGGCGTGTTGCAAGAGATTACGGCGGATGACTGGGCGGCGATGGGCATCAGCCAGGCCGACTATGCCCCCGCCACCTGGGACGCGGTGAC
>JANMGI010000118.1:0-1977 GCA_031374565.1 Paracoccaceae bacterium
GGTGCCGATCTTTGCCCGGATGCAGGCCGTGGTGGATCAGGCCGAGGGGCGGGCCGTGACCATCGAGGCTTTGGAGCGGTTCGACTTCTACGCCGCTGCCAAGCGGGCGTTTGCGATCATCCGCACCAGCGACAGCGGGCCTTATGGCTGCTTCATCCTGAAGAAGGGCGTAGTGGACCTGGGCGAGCTGTAGGGCAAACCGGTTGCCCCCCACCCCCGTCCCCTCTCCACGAGGGGGAGGGAAGGTGATTGTCATTCCATGTTGGTATGGCGGGCGCGCAGCTGGTCGGGGGTCTGCCCAAGGATCGTGGTCAGGCGCAGGACCATGATCTCGAACACCAGAAACATCGCGCCTTCGAAAAGGGACCCCATCGGCAGGGTCGAGGCCCCGCCCACATCACGCGCCATGGTCTGCGCCGGGATCACCAGAAGCTGGTCGGCACGGCGGGGGGACGGGTTGTCAGGCTCGGCGGTGATCATCAGGACCTGCGCGCCATCGCGTTGGGCGACGGACATCAGGGCGGTGACGGTGGAAAGCTCCCCCGGCCCGGCAGCGCAAAGGAAGAGGTCGCCCTTGCCCAGCGGCGGGGCGGTCATGTCGCCCTGCATCGCGACGGTCAGGCCAAGATGGTGCAGCCGCATCGCAAGTGCGCGCAGCATCAGGCCTTCGCGGCCGCAGCCGTAAAGCACGATTCTGCGGGCCTTGGCGATGGTCTGGCAGGCGGCTTCCACCTGCGCGTCGTCCAGCGCCAGGGCGACGGATTCCAGCTCACGCAGCGCGGATAGCAACGGGTTCATGGCAGGGCCTGAGTGTTGTCGCGGGTCAGGGCATAAAGACGCTTCCCAAGCGGGTATTGCAAGGCTTGGGCTGGGACAGGGTCCGCGCGGACGATGCTTACGGTTGGGGTCGCCATCGCCGTGCCAGAGCGAAAGCTGTTGGACCGGAGCGGGGAACACACTAACATGTCAGTGTCAGGGAGGACGCGCATGCTGGCGACACGACATTGGGATCGGGTGGGAAACGGGGGGCTGACGTTCACCGAACTGGGTTTTGGCGCGGCCCCGATCGGCAACCTGTTCCGGGCGATCAGCGACGACGATGCCCATGCCGTGCTGGAAGCGGCCTGGGCGGGCGGCGTGCGCTATTTCGACACCGCGCCGTTGTATGGGTTGGGCCTGTCCGAAACCCGGCTGAACCGGCTTTTACGGGGCAAGCGGCGCGCCGATTATGTGCTGTCGTCAAAGATCGGGCGGCTGTTGCAGGCGGTGCCACCGGACCAGAGTGACGGGGTCGGCAAATGGATCGACGTGCCGTCCCGCAGGGAGATCTACGATTACGGCTATGACGCCACAATGCGCAGTCTGGAGTTTTCGCTGGAACGGCTGGGGGTGGACCGGATCGACATCCTGTATGCCCATGACCTGGACATCTTCAACCACGGCTCTCAGGCCGCGTTGCAGGCGCGGCTGGAGGAGTTCATGGCAGGCGGCTATCGTGCCTTGGTGGCCCTGCGCGACCAGGGGGTGATCCGCGCTTTCGGTGGCGGACTGAACGAATGGGAGCCGTGCCAGTGGCTGCTGGAGCGGGGTGATTTCGACATCTTCCTGCTGGCCGGTCGCTATACTTTGCTGGAGCAGGAGGCGTTGGAAAGCTTCCTCCCGATGTGCCAAACGCGGGGCGTGGGGATCGTCGTCGGCGGCCCCTACAACTCGGGAATTCTAGCCATAGGGCCGAAGCCTGGGGTGCATTACAACTATGCACCGGCGCCTGACTGGGTGATGGCCAAGACGGCGCGGCTTCAAGACATCTGTGCAGCGCATGGGGTGCGGCTGGTCGATGCGGCGTTCCAGTTTCCGCTGCGGCACCCGGCGGTGGTGTCGGTGATCCCGGGCGGGCAGGGTGTGGCCGAGATGGCCGCCAACCTGAAAGCTGCCACGGCAAAGATCCCGGAGGCGCTGTGGGCTGAGTTGCAGGCC
>JANMGI010000134.1:0-2347 GCA_031374565.1 Paracoccaceae bacterium
TTCGGAAATGCCTTGGGCCTTTTCCATAAAGCGATCAAAGCGGTCCTGCATCACCTCTGGGGCCACATGGTCGGGCAGGTCGTTCGACCGCGCGCCAGCCACGTTTTCGTACTGGAAGCAACCGACCCGATCCAACTGCGCCTCGTCCAGCCAGTCGAGCAGGGTCTGGAACTCGGCCTCGGTTTCTCCCGGATAGCCGACGATGAAGGTGGACCTCAGGGTCAGGTCGGGGGCGATGGCGCGCCATGCGGCGATTTCGTCCAGCGTCCTTGCTGCCGCAGCCGGGCGGGCCATGCGTTTCAGCACCTCGGGGTGGGCGTGCTGGAAGGGGATGTCGAGGTAGGGCAGCACCAGCCCGTCTGCCATCAGCGGGATCAGGTCTCGGACGTGCGGGTAGGGGTAGACGTAGTGCAGCCGCACCCAAGCCCCCAGCTTGCCCATCTCGCGCGCAAGGTCGGTGATGTGGGACCGGACCTCACCACCCTTCCAGGGCGACAGGTCATGCTTGCGGTCTACGCCATAAGCTGACGTGTCCTGGCTGATCACCAGAAGTTCTTTCACCCCGGCTTCGACCAGCTTCTCCGCCTCGCGCAGCACGGCATGGGCAGGGCGGGACACCAGACGCCCGCGCATGTCGGGGATGATGCAGAACTTGCACTTGTGGTTACAGCCCTCGGAAATCTTGAGGTAGCTGTAATGGCGTGGCGTCAGGGAAACCCCGGTTGCGGGCAGCAGGTCGATGAACGGATCGGGGCTGGGCGGCACGGCGGCGTGCACCGCATCCAGCACCGCCTCATACTGATGCGGGCCGGTGACCGCCAAAACCTTCGGATGCGCCCCGGTGATGTATTCCGGTTCCGCCCCAAGGCAGCCCGTCACGATCACCCGGCCGTTTTCCTGCAAGGCCTCGCCGATGGCCTCCAGGCTTTCGGCCTTGGCTGAATCCAGAAAGCCGCAGGTGTTCACGATCACCGCATCCGCGCCCTTGTAGTCGGGGCTGATGGCATAGCCTTCGGCCCGCAGGCGTGTCAGGATGCGTTCGCTGTCAACCAGCGCTTTCGGGCAGCCGAGGCTGACCATGCCGATGGTGGGCTGACCCTCGCGGCGGGTGTCGGGCACCAGGGCGCGGGCAAGGTCGGGGCGAAGGAGCGGCGGATTTTCGGACATGCGCCGCCTATACAGCCCCCGGCGGCTTCAGGAAAGCCCAAGGGCGCAGCGACCTCTCGGCCATTTGATGCCAGTCCGGGACCCCTGACTTGGCAACTGGCGGCCTGCGGGCATAAACTTCGGCAAAACAAGAAAATTCGAGGAGTTGAGCATGCGCTGGATCGTCCGGGTCGGGGTAGTGCTGGCGGTTCTGGTGCTGGTGGCCGTCGGAGTGATGGCCGTCGTGCCCTCCGAGCGCATTGCGCAGGCGGTGTCGGGCCAGTTCGAGGCGATGACGGGTCGCAAGCTGGTCCTTTCCGGTGAGGTGAAGCCCCGGCTTTGGCCCAGCCTTGGGGTGACGACGGGCCCAGTCAGCATCGCCAATGCCGAGTGGGCGGAAAGCGACCAGCCGCTGTTTCGGGCCGAAAGCCTGTCGGT
Organism: Paracoccaceae bacterium; assembly: GCA_031374565.1. Classification (GTDB taxonomy): domain Bacteria; phylum Pseudomonadota; class Alphaproteobacteria; order Rhodobacterales; family Rhodobacteraceae; genus Tabrizicola. The sequence continues at coordinate 1,585 of JANMGI010000134.1, forward strand.
GGACGTGAACCTTGGCGCGCTTCTGGGCGGTGAGGTGAAGATCCTTGGCCTGTCCGCTGATCAGCCCGAGATCAATCTGGAACGCGACAAGGAGGGTCAGGCGAACTGGGTGTTCGCGGCCAGTGCGGCGGGTGAAGGCGGGGCCGTTCCAGCACCTGCGACCGGCTTCACGCTGGATCAGGGCTCGATCACCGGCGGAAGCCTGCGGTTCAACGACCGCCAATCGGGCCGGGTCATCGCGCTGGATGATGTGGACGCAAGCCTGTCGATCCCGGATTTCTCAGGTCCGTTCACTTTGTCGGCCACGGGTCTGACCGGCGGGCAGAGTGTCACGCTGGACCTGTCTGGCGGAGTCTTTTCCGCCTTTGCCATGGGCCGGGTCGTCCCGCTGACCATGACCCTTGCTGCCGGGGGGACGGTCGTGAAATTCGACGGGCGTGGCGGCTATGCACCGATGGCTGCCGAAGGTGCCCTGATCACCGACCTCTCTGATCTTCCCGCCTTGGGCGCTTTGCTGGGGACCGAGCTTTCCCGCCCGAGCCCCGGCCTTGGCCACGACACGTTGCAGATCAGCAGCACCCTGACCATGGATGGCACCGGAGGCGCCTTTCTGCGCGGGGCCGAGATTGTCGCGGACAGCAACCAGCTGAAGGGTGATCTCGATTATCTTCCCGGCGAAGCACGCCCCAAGCTGAAAGGCCAGCTTGCTGCCGGGCCGATCACCATTGGCACCGGAGCGGAAGGCGAGATGGGCGGCGGGCAG
>JANMGI010000188.1:0-1755 GCA_031374565.1 Paracoccaceae bacterium
CCCGGCGCTAAGCACATAGGTCCCGACCATGATCCGCCGCTGCACTTCCGGCCCGAACCCCTCGGCCCGGGTCTTTTCATACATCTCTGTGATCCCGTCACCCTGCGCCAACTTGGCCCGATGCCCGTACCGCACCCCGTCGTAGCGGGCGAGGTTCGACGACGCCTCGGCAGGTGCGATCACATAATACGCGGGCAGGGCATATTTTGTATGTGGCAGCGAGATATCCCGCACCTCCGCCCCCGCATCGCGCAGCATCTCGATCCCGCGCGACCACAGCGCCTCGATCTCGGCGGGCATCCCGTCCATCCGGTATTCCTTGGGGATACCGATGACTTTGCCCCGGATATCCCCGGTCAAAGCCGCCTCGAAATCCGGCACCGGAATATCCGCGCTGGTCGAATCCTTCGGGTCATGCCCCGACATCGCCTGCAACATGATCGCCGCATCGCGCACCGACTTCGTCATCGGCCCCGCCTGATCCAGCGACGACGCAAACGCCACCACCCCCCAGCGCGACACACGCCCATAGGTCGGCTTGATCCCCACGATCCCGGTAAACGCCGCCGGTTGCCGGATCGAGCCGCCGGTATCCGTCCCCGTCGCCGCAAGGCACAGGTCCGCCGCCACCGCCGCCGCCGACCCGCCACTTGACCCGCCCGGCGTCAGCTGCACGTTCGACCCCTTGCGCTGCCACGGGTTCACCGCGTTGCCATAGGCCGAGGTCTCGTTCGACGACCCCATCGCGAATTCGTCCATGTTCAGCTTGCCCAGCATCACCGCGCCCGCCTCGAACAGCTTCGACGTGACGGTGGACTCATACTCCGGCTTGAACCCCTTCAGGATGTTCGACGCCGCCTGAGACGGCACGCCTTTGGTGCAGAACAGGTCCTTGATTCCCAAGGGAATCCCGCACATCGCCGGGGCCTCACCGCCCTTCAACCGCGCATCCGCCGCCCGCGCCTGCTCCAGCGCGATCTCCGGGGTCTTGTGGACAAAAGCGTTCAGACAGTCCCCGGCATCAATCGCCGTCAGGCACGACATCGTCAGGTCAACGGCCGAAATCTCGCCCTTGCGCAACGCATCCCGCGCTGCCGCGATGGTCCAAGTGTTTGCCCCTGTCACGTTCGCGCTCATTCCACCACCTTCGGCACCGCAAAGAAGCCTTCCCGCGCGTCCGGCGCATTCTTCAGAATCTGCGCCTGAATGTTGCCATCCGTCACCACATCCGCCCGCCGCGCGAGGCGCATCGGAGTGACCGACGTCATCGGCTCCACCCCGGTCACGTCGACCTCGTTCAGCTCTTCCATGAAGCCAAGGATGCCGGACAGCTTGTCCGCCAGCGCAGGCAAGTCGCCCTCCTCCACCCGGATGCGCGCCAGTTTTGCGACCTTGCGTGCCGTGTCGATGTCAATGGCCATGGGGCCCCCCGTTCAGGTTTCGCCCCGTTTAGCCCGCTCCCCTTGCCCCTGCAAGCATCTGGCACATCTCGTCGCGGGCGGGATACTGCCACCCGCCCGGCACCTCGCCGCGAAAGCGTTGTCATCGCCCAGTCATCTTCGGATGGTCAACGCCGCAAGACATGACAAGAAGGATACTCTGCATGCTCATCACCTGGCTCGGCCATTCCGGCTTTCGCATCGAGATTGAAGAGGCCGTGCTTCTGGTCGATCCCTGGCTCACCGGCAACCCGATGTTCCCTGCTGGCAAGGAAGATGAGGCTGTTAAGGGTGCCACCCACATCCTTCTGACCCA
>JANMGI010000242.1:0-2549 GCA_031374565.1 Paracoccaceae bacterium
GTCTGGCACGCCCATCTGGTCTGGTTCCTGAACGGCAATCTCATTGTAGGCTATTCGAAACTGAAAGGCGGTATGCGACTTTTGTTCTGGAGCGGGCAGTCCTTTGCGGCCCCCGGCCTGACCCCGGAAGGCAGCTTCAAGGCCGGCGAAGTGCGCTATGCCGCGCTGGCAAAGATCGACCCGGCCCCCCTTGGCCTCTGGCTGGCCGAAGCGCGGGTGGTGCAATGGGATTACAGGAACATCGTGCGGAACAGGGGTCGGCTGGACCAGCTGATCTGAAAGCCCTTTTCAAACAGCGATCACAAGCTGAAAATCAAGCTGAACGACACCTGAATGTCCGCAGTCAACATATTGATTTCGCGCAATTTCGATAGCCTGTCCTGCGTGGACAGCCTTACACCGCCTGCCCTGCCGCCCAACCGCTCGACCAGGCCCACTGGAAGTTGTACCCCCCGAGCCAGCCGGTCACGTCCACCACCTCGCCCACGAAGTACAGCCCTGGCACCGAGCGCGCCTCCATCGTCCGCCCGTCTAGTGCGGCGGTGTCGACGCCCCCCAGCGTGACCTCGGCAGTCCGGTAGCCTTCGGATCCCACCGGCACCAGCCGCCAGTCGCGGATGCCCGCCGCCACCCGGTCAAGGACCGCGCCCGACAGGTCCGCCATCGTGCCGGTCACCCCCGCCGCCTCCTCCAGATGCCGCGCTAGCCGTTCGGGCAACCACCGCCCAAGGACCGTCCGAAGCGCCACCTTGCCCCGCGCGGCCCGCAGGTCGGCCGCCACATCGCGGCCCGGAAGAAGATCAACCGACACCGCCTGCCCTTCCCGCCAGTAGGACGAGATCTGCAGGACCGCAGGCCCCGAAAGCCCCCGGTGGGTGAAGAGCACCGCCTCGTCAAACCCGGTGCGCCCGCAGGACACCCGTCCCGGCAGCGCAACCCCGGCCAGGGGCTGCATCCAGCCCAGCTCCTGCGCAGCAAAGGTCAGCGGCACCAGCGCAGGTCGGGTTTCCACCAGCGGCAAACCAAAGCTTTCCGCCACCCGGTAGCCATACCCGGTTGCCCCCATCTTCGGGATCGACTTGCCCCCCGTCGCCACCACCACGGCGCGGGCCCTCTGCACGCCCCGTGCTGTCTCGACCGTAAAGCCGCCGGCGTCCCGGCGCACCTCACCCAAGGCACACCCCAGCCACAGCGTCACCCGGGCCTCTTCCATGTCGCGAACCAGCATCTGGATCACCTGGGTTGCCGGGCCGTCGCAGAACAGCTGGCCCAGCGTCTTCTCATGCCACTTGATCCCGGCGGCATCCATCCGGGCGATGAAATCCCATTGCGTGAAGCGCTTCAGCGCTGACAGGGCAAACCGCGGATTTTGCGACAGGAACCGGTCCGGCGCGATGCCAAGGTTGGTGAAATTGCACCGCCCGCCGCCCGAAATCCGGATCTTTTCGCCCGGAGCGCTGGCGTGGTCGATGATCAGCACGCGGCGTCCCCGGCGACCCGCCTCGATTGCGGCCATCATGCCAGCCGCCCCGGCCCCAAGGATAACTGCGTCCCAGATCATGGCTCTTCCGTAGCCGTCACCGCGCATGCGGGCAAGCCGCGAAAACCGGGGTGAAATATTCGGCCTTGGCCCCTTGCACGCCCTAACCTGCTTCGCTAAACACCGCCGCACGGTTGGGGCGTCGCCAAGTGGTAAGGCATCGGTTTTTGGTACCGACATTCCCAGGTTCGAATCCTGGCGCCCCAGCCAACCTTTCCCTTTTCAGCCAGTTTCAAGCCAGCCGGTCCGGGCAAAGCGGCAAGTTGCCTGGCTAAATCATGATCCGGGCAAAGCCGTCGCGGAGCGCGTTGGACCAGGCTTCGGACATAGCGCGGAACTGCGGATCGCCCGCTTCGATCCGGCGGCGTTGGGTGACCTTGCAGGCGTCTTTCTCGATCACCGCAAGGTCCAACGGCATGCCCACCGACAGGTTCGACCGCAGCGTCGAATCCATCGACAGAAGCACCGCCTTCTGCGCGTCCGAAAGGCTGGTGGAGGGCTTCACCACCCGGTCGAGGATTGGCTTGCCGTACTTGTGCTCGCCGATTTGCAAGAAGGGCGCGTCTTCAGTGGCTTCGATGAAGTTGCCCTCCGGGTAGATGAGAAACAGCCGCATCGTCCCGCCCACGCGCTGACCGGCGACGATCATGCTGGCGCTGGCCCCTTGCGCTGCGGAAAGCTTGTGGTCAATTTCTTCGCGCACCTTCGACAGTCGGTCGCCGACGATTTCGGCCACCTTCAGCATGGTCGGTGCCAGCATGATCGACGTGTCGGGGGTGGCTTCGGGATCGGCAATCGCGTCGCGCAGCTGCGAGATCGTGGTCTGCGACACGGACAGACTGCCTGCCGTCATGATCACGATGACTCTCTCACCCGGGTACTCGAAGGTGAACATCTTGCGGTAGGTGGAAATGTTGTCGAGCCCGGCATTGGTGCGCGTGTCCGACAGCAGCACCATGCCATCGTTCAGCAAAAGGCCCACGCAATACGTCATCGTCTGTCCCCAGTC
>JANMGI010000276.1:0-1892 GCA_031374565.1 Paracoccaceae bacterium
ATCACCGATGACGCAACGTTTGCCGGCAACACCACACGGACGCATGGCAGTGCGGGGGTCGAGCTGCGCTGGCCCTGGGTCAAGACCGAAGCAAGTGGTGGCACCCAGGTGATCGAGCCAGTGGTGCAGCTTCTGTTCTCATCTTCCAACGCCGAAAGCCTGCCGAATGAGGATTCCGCACTGGTGGAGTTTGACGAAGGCAACCTTTTCGCGCTGGACCGCTTTCCGGGGTCGGATGCGGTGGAACGGGGAAAGCGGGCGAATGTGGGGGTCAGCTGGACCCGGTTCGATCCCTCTGGCTGGTCGATGGGTGTGACGGTGGGCCGGGTGTTCCGCGAGGCGGACCTTGGCCAGTTCGGCCCGGGATCCGGTCTGGACGGGCGGCAATCCGACTGGCTGGCCGGCGCCAATTTCACGTTGGCCGATGGGCTGGCCCTGACCGCGCGGCTGGTGATGGAAGACGATCTGAGCGTAACCAAGGGCGAAGCGCGGCTTACGGTGAACGGTCCGAAGACCTCGGTGGCGACGTCGATGATCTGGGCTGTAGCTGATCCCTTGGAAAACCGCCCCGACCCGACGCAGGAATTGTCGGTCGATGCGCGGCGCAAGCTGAACCCGAACTGGACGGCAACCTTTGCGGGACGCTATGACTTTGTGGCCGATCAGGGCACGGTGGCCGGTCTGGGTCTGGAGTTCCTGAACGAATGCGTGCGGTTTGATGTTTCCCTCTCGCGTCGCTTCACGTCATCCACTAGTGTAAAGCCGACAACGGATTTCGGTCTGTCGCTTGATCTGGTGGGCTTTGGCAGCGGTGTGACCGGGGGTCCGGCACGCACCTGCCGGAAGTAGCAAGGACCCAAGCGACAGAAACGGCGGGCCGAAGACCCGCGGGTTTGAGGAAGAGCGGCGAAAGCGATGCGATTTTCGGTTTTGAAACGGCAAGCGGCGGCGGTGCTGGTCAGCTTTGTGCTGACGGCTCCAGTTCTGGCGCAAGATATGTTTGCGCCCAAGCTTTACGTGAACGACCGGGCCATCACGGTCTATGAAGTGGAGCAGCGGGCGCTGTTTCTGCAAGTGCTGCGCGCCCCCGGCAACCCCGAGGACGAGGCGATGAAGGCGCTGCTGGAAGACCGGCTGCATCAGACCGAGGCCGAGCGTCTGGGGATCAAGCTGTCGGAACAGGACCTGACGGCCGGTCTGACCGAGTTTGCGGCACGCGCCAACCTGACGGCAGAACAATTCACCGCCGAGCTTGCCAAGGCCGGAGTGGCGGCGGAAACCTTCCGCGACTTCGTGGCGGCGGGATTGCTTTGGCGGCAGGTGGTGCGGGCCCGGTTCCTGGGCCAGGTGCCGATCAGTGAGGCCGATATCGACAAGGCGCTGGAGGCTTCGGCGCGGCCAAGGGCGTTGCAGGTTCTGGTCAGCGAGCTGGTGATCCCGGCGCCGCAGGGCGAGGAACAGGCAGCTTTGGCCAAGGCGCAGGAGCTGTCGGACAGCATCAGCGGGGAAAGCGCATTCGCTTCGGCGGCGCGGCGCTTTTCGGCGGCCCCGACGGCAGGCGCTGGCGGGCGGCTGGACTGGCTGCCGCTGGCAAACCTGCCCCCTGCCATCGGTCAGAAGATCCTGGCGCTAGATGCGGGCGAAGTGTCGGACCCGATTGCAGTGCCGGGGGCGGTGGTCCTGTTCATCCTGCGCGATGTGGCGACCGACAAGACGGCGGAACCTATCTCGGTCTCGGTCGACTGGGTGGAGTTTCTGGTGCCGGATGATGCGGCGGAAATTGCCCGGCTGCGGGCGGCGGTTGATGATTGTCCCATGCTGATGGGCGAGGCGAAGGGCCTGCCCGAAGACCGGATGACGCGGACCAAAGCCGGGCTGGAGACGGTGCCGGG
>JANMGI010000291.1:0-11305 GCA_031374565.1 Paracoccaceae bacterium
CGAACTTACCATCGGCGAACCCGACGTTCCAACCCCGACACGGCTGATGGAAACCGCTGCACGCGCGATGATGTCGGGCCGGACCGGCTATTCCAACGGGCGGGGCGAACCCGGAGTCGTTGCCGCCCTTGCCGCCCGCTATAGCGCCCGGCGCGGGCGCGAGATCACCCGCGATCAGGTGATGTGCCTGCCCGGAACCCAGACCGTGCTTTACACCGTCTTGCGCGCCATGGCCGAGGCCGGGGATGAGGTGCTTATCGGCGACCCGATGTATGCCACCTACGAAGGCCTGATCTCCCAGACCGGCGCAGTGTCAGTGCCAGTGCCGCTGCGTCCCGAAAACGGCTTCCGGATGCAGGTCGCCGACGTGGCCGCCCGGATCACGCCGCGCAGTCGCGTGCTCTTCCTCAACTCTCCGCACAACCCGACCGGCGCGGTCCTCCGCCGTGACGACATCCGCGCCCTTGGTGATCTGGCGAAAGCCCACGATCTTTGGATTCTCTCCGACGAAGTCTACGAGGATCTGGTCTATCCCAATGTCACCTTCACCTCACCGCTCGACTTCCCCGATCTTTCAGAGCGCACTGTCATCGCCTCGTCCATTTCGAAATCCCACGCCGCGCCCGGCTTCCGCTCTGGCTGGTGCGTCGGGCCGGCTGAATTTTGTGCGCGCCTGCTGCCACTTTCAGAAACCATGCTTTTTGGGTCGCAACCTTTCATCGCTGACCTCACAGAACTTGCAGTTTCCGAACCTTCTCCGGTAGCTGAAGGGATGATCGACCGCTTCTCGCGCCGCGCAGGATTGATCGCCAGAACGCTCGATGGCGTCGGCGGACTGCGCGTCCACCGTCCCGAGGCCGGGATGTTCGCCCTGATCGACGTCCGCGCCACGGGCCTTACGGGCGAATGCTTCGCCGCCTCGCTTCTCGACAACCAGAAGGTCGCCGTCATGCCAGGCGAAAGCTTCGGCGCGGGTCTTCAGGGCTGGTTGCGCCTGTCCCTCACCCAGCCGGACGACCGCACTGTCGAGGCCGCCAACCGCATCGCCGCCCATGCGGCCAGCATCCTGGGGAATGCAGCATGACCACCGTTGGCATCCGTCTTGTCGAAGGCCTGATCGCACGCGGCATCGACACCGTCTTCGGCATCCCCGGCGTCCACACGATCGAGCTTTACCGTGGCCTCAGCGCTGCCGAAGGCAAGATCCGCCATGTCACCCCCCGTCACGAACAGGGCGCAGGTTTCATGGCCGACGGCTACGCTCGCGTTGCAGGCAAACCTGCCGCTGCCTTCGTGATCACCGGCCCCGGCCTGACCAACACGCTCACCGCCATGGCCCAGGCCAAGGCCGACTCTGTGCCGATGCTGGTCGTCTCGGGCCTTGGCCGCAGCGACACCCTTGGCAAGGGCCTTGGCCGGTTGCACGAACTTCCAGACCAGGGCGCGATGGTTGCCACGCTTTGTTACAGCGAAACCGTGACCGACCCGAAGACTTTGGGCGAGGTTCTGGACCGGGCCTTCGCTGCCATGACCTCAGGCCGCCCCGGCCCCGCGCATATCCAGATTTCCACCAACATGATGGGCCAGCCTTGCCCCGCCCTTCCGCCGCCTGTGGTGTCGGGAAGCGCTGTTCCCCTGCCCCTTGGCCGCCTGCGCAGCATGGCCACCGCCCTGAACGGGGCCGAGCGCGTGGTCATCCTGGCCGGTGGCGGCATCCGCGGCGCGGAAGGCCAGTTGCAGAAACTGGCGGAATCGCTCGATGCCCCGGTCATCCTCACCGCCAACGCCCGTGGCACGATGCACGGCCACCGGCTTGCCGTTCCCGCTTCTGCAAGCCTGACCTCCGTTCGCAAATTCATCACCGACGCCGACCAGATCCTTGCCATCGGGACCGAGCTTGGGCCGACCGACTACGATGTCTACGCCAACGGTCGTATGCCCAACCTGTCCGAGATGATCCGCATCGACATCTGCGCCGACCAACTGGCCCGCCACCCCGCCAAGATGCCGGTCAAAGCCGACGCGGGGCCGATCATGGCCGCCCTTTTGCCCATGACGATCCGCGCCAACCGCGACGGTGCCACCCGCGCCGAAGCTGTCCGTCAGGCCGCCCGCGCAGAGCTTGCCACCCTGAACGAAGCCATGCCCGCCCAGTTGGCCATGGTCGAGGCGATCCGCAATGCCATGCCGAACGCGATCATCGTCGGCGACAGCACCCAGCCGGTCTATGCCGCGAACCTTTACTACGATCATGACCGCCCGCGCGGCTGGTTTAACGCCGCCACCGGCTACGGCGCGCTTGGCTTTGCCCCTGGTGCCGCTGTCGGTGCCGCCATCGCCGCCCCCGGCGTGCCGGTCGTCTGCCTGATCGGCGACGGTGGCCTGCAATTCTCACCGGGGGAACTGCGCACCGCCGTCGATGAAAAGCTGGCGATCACCTACATCGTCTGGAACAACCACGGTTTCCGCGAAATCGCCGAAGCTTTGCAACAGGCCAAGGTTCCCGTCCTTGGCTGCACGCCCTCGCCCCTGGACATGGAGCATTTTGCCATGGCCTGCGACATGCTCTTTGCCCGCGTGCCACAGGACCCGGCCGAATTGGCCGACATGCTGGCAACTCCGCTCGACGGTCCGCGCCTCTTGGAAATTCAGGTCCGCTGACGCGCCATCAGCGGCGCCAGGACAAAGATCATCCCGACAAGGCAGGCCGCATAGACAAAGGCGAAGCGCAGCCCGAAGGTGCCTGCGATCAACCCCAGGACGGGTGGTCCGAAGAAATAGCCGAAATAGCCAAGCAGGGTCGCACGGGCAATGGCCCGGGCGCGGGCTTCAGGGGCGCTCATCTGCCCCACAAGCGAAAACGCGGTCGGGGCCAGAACCGAAGCCCCGATCCCCATGACGAAGAACCCCAGATAGGCCAGCCCCGGCGAAGGCGCCTGCGACACGACCAGCGCCCCGATGGCGGCAATCACCGCCCCCACCCGCATCAGGGTGAACGGGTCGACCCTGCCCGCCAACCATTGCCCGCCCAGCCGTGAAAATCCCATCGTCAGCGCCAAAAGCGCCGGTCCCAGCGCACCTTCCTCCGGACTGCCGCCCAGCGTCTTCTCGATGTGCAGCGCCGACCAGTTCTCGGCCGCGTTCTCGGTCATGAAGGCGATCAGCACGATCCCGCCCCCGAGCACCGGCACCCATCCCAGCGGCAGCGCCGACCCGTCCTTTGGCTTGCGCAACCCCTCGATCCGCCCGTCCCGCTCCAGCGTCAGAGCCGCGCAGACCAGCCCCACCGCCGCCATCGTCCCCATCACCGCACCCGGCCCCCAGCCCGCCCCGCGCAGAAAGCCGGTCAGCACCGCCCCCCCGGCATAGCCGAAGGAATAGGCCGCATGGGTCAGGTTCATCAGATGCAACCCGCGCGACGTCTCCATCGCCGCCACCCGCGCGTTCATCAGCACATCGGTCAGCCCCGTCGCCGCCCCCGCACAGGCCATCGCCAGCGGAAAAAGCCACAGCGCAGTGGCCTGCCCCGGCAGCGCAAAGGCCAGCGCCATCAGCACAACCGACACCGGCAAGGCCGCCCGACCCATAGCCGACCCAAAGCGGGGGGCCACCAGCATCGCGCTGATCGCGGCAATCGGAGTGCAGAAGATCAAAAGGCCCAGTTGCCGCTCATCCACCCCCAGCATTGCCTTCAGGTCCGGCAGCACGGCGGCAAAGGTCCCCCACAAAAGCCCCATCGCTGCAAACGCAGCAATAGCGGGCCGCGCATGGGCAAGATTATTCAGGGAAATCATCGGCACGCTCCTTGGCGCAAGAGCATGACAGCTATCCCGACCGTCGGCCTTGTGCCCCCACGCGCGCGACGCGCCGTCCCCTCGAAAGCGACATCCCCGCGACCCTGCACTTCGCGCTTCCCTTCCCGCCGAATCGTCGCTATAGCCCCCCGGTCGCGCCACGCACCCTTGGAGGGTGGCGGACTTATTTTGGAGAAGACCTATGGCACGCGAGATCACTGATCTTACCGCCGAGGTACGGACGGGGACAGGCAAGGGGGCCGCCCGTCAAGCCCGTCGTGACGGCTACGTACCTGGCATCATCTATGGCGACGGCATCGATCCGGTCGCGATCAAGATGAAATTCAACTACCTCCTGACCAAGCTGCGGCAGGGTCGCTTCCTGCAGTCGCTCTTCAACCTAAAGGTTGAAGGCCAGCCCGACGTCCACGTCATCTGTCGTGGTGTCCAGCGCGACGTGGTCAAGGACATGCCGACGCATGTCGACTTCATGCGCGTGCACGACGAAAGCCGGATCGAGCTTTTCGTCCATGTGACCTTCATCAACCACGAAGCGAGCCCCGGCCTCAAGCGCGGCGGCACGCTCACCGTGGTCCGCTCGGAAGTCGAACTGGAAGTCACCGCCGGTGACATCCCCGATCACATCACGGTCGACCTGACCGGCAAGCAGATCGGCGACGTCATCCACATCGACGACGTGGACCTGCCGACCGGCGCCAAGCCGACCATCGCCCGGAACTTCGTGATTGCGAACGTGGCCGCCCCGGCGGGCCTCGCTGCGGTCGAGGAAGAAACCGCTTCCGCCTGAAACGGTTGAACGACACCAATGCGCGGGGGGCCTTCTTGTCCCCCGTCGCATTTCCGGGTGCGCCGCGACGAGAAGACTAAGTCGCACGAAGAGCTTCGTTTCAGGCTCCAAGCAAAGCCGCCGTCATCTGCCGAAGCAGCTTTTCCGCCCGCGTCCTGACGATGTCCGGATCGCCATGCACCGGACACTGCGCCGACGCCGCCGCATGGAAAACCAGCGCCATCAGTGCCTCGGCAAGGACTCCGGGTTCTGCCGCGTTGGCCATCTCGCCTGCCGCCTGCTGCTTTGCCACGCCTTCGGCAAGAAGCTCGACAACCCGGCAGATCAGCAGGTCCAGCCCAAGCCCCGCCCCCGCCGGACCGCTGAAGCGCGCAAGCAGCGCAACCGTGTCGGCGTCAGTCGCAAAGGCCAGATAAAGACGCGCCAACAGCCCTGACAGCGCAGCCCGGTCGGACGGAGCACGTTCTGCGGCCAGACTTTCGGTCAGGCGTTCCGCCAGAAGGGCTGCCAGAAAGTGATCCCGGTCAGCGAAATGCGCAAAGAAAGTTCCCTTCGCCGTTCCGGCCTTTAGGACGACCTCCTCGGTCCGCAGCCCCGCCATGCCCGATGTCGCAACGATGCCCCGCCCAGCTTCCAGCAGCCGGTCGCGCGTGGCAAGCGTCCGTGCCTGCACCTTCCGTGTCATCTGCGACCCTCTGCAATATTATTGACTACGGTCAATTTATGCCTTATATTGACTATAGTCATTTTATTGGAGCTTCCATGTCCCGTCGCATCCTTGTCGCCGATCTTCATCCCGCCAGACTGTCACTCAGCGCCGGCCTTGCGCAAGCCTATGACGCGGGCGCCAGGGCCGCCGGGCACCAGACCCGCACCGCCAAACTGTCCGAGATGACCTTCAACCCCGACTTCGGCCAGTCCTCCTTCCGCGCCGCACCACCGCTGGAGCCTGACCTCCAGACCTTCCGCAACAACCTGACCTGGGCCGAACATGTCGTTCTGATCCTGCCGATGTGGTGGGGCGGCCTGCCCGCCAAGACGAAAGGCCTTTTCGACCGCATCCTCCTTCCCGGCTACGCCTTCGACCCCCGGCAACGGCGCGTGGGCGTGCCGAAACCGCTCCTGGCCGGGCGGACCGGGCGGCTGATCCTGACCTCCGACACCCCCGGCTGGGCTTTCGGACTGGTGTACCGCAGCGCGATCCGCCATCAGGTCCAGCGCCAGATCCTGTCCTATGTCGGGATCAAGCCCATGGGGTTCAACCACTTTTCCCCCGTCGAGCACAGTACCGACGCGATCCGCGCCCAATGGCTGACGCAAGCCGAAGCCCTTGGCTGCAAGGGAGGTTGAGGCACCGGCGCCAGACCGACCATCGCCCGGACCTTCGTGATCACGAAGTGGCCGCCCCGGCTGGCCTCGCTGCGGTCAAGGAAGATGCCGCTTCCGCCTCAGGCGGTCGACCGACACCAGTGCGCGGGGGGCCTTCGGTCCCCCGTTCGCATGTCCGGCCGCCTCCTCGCTCGACGTCGCCTCCTCATCGGAATTCGCCCAATGCGACGAGAAGACCAAGGCGAACGAGGAGCGTTCCTCCAAGCAAACTCAGGGCAGTCACGTCCTGGAAAACACCAAAGTATCCGCCTTCGCGCCTTTAGGCTCGGGCAAAAACCCCTGCGCCATCAGCGCCGTGCCAATCTTCTCGACCCCCGCCGCGCCATAAACCTGCGGATGGGTTTCAACCACCACCAGCCGCACCCCCGGCAAAGGCTGGGTCAGCACCTCCAACTCGCCCCCCTCGATGTCGCAGCAGATCACCGTAGGTGCCAGCTTCGCCAGCAGCGTTCCGATCGGCCGCGCCGGAACCCGGATCACCTCGGCATTCTCCGGCCAGCCCTCTGGCCCCTGCAAGGCGCTCGCCCAGAACGCCGGGCGCTGGCCGAACTCCACCTCGCCCTCGCCCGTCCCCACCACCGCGCCCCGCATCAGCCTGACCCCTGCAAACCCGTTCACCGCAAGGTTCTTCCGCGCCAGCTTCACCGTTTCCGGCCCCGCCTCGACCCCCGCGACCGCGTTTTCGCCCAGAACTCCCGCCGCAATCGCGCAGATGAAACCGATCCCCGCCCCCAGATCCAGAAACCGGTCCCCCGGCACCAGATGCATCAGCAGCGCATCCGCCTCATGGTTTTCATACCGGCCTGAGGTCAGCGCGCGCTCAAGGTTCCCCTTCAGCGCAGCCTCTGGCAGGTAAAGCGTCAGGCCGCGAAGGGTAAAGCTGCGCATCTGGTCCCGCTTGGTTGTCTGAAACCCATGCCCCCGCTATACCTCAGCCAATGCGCACAGCGGGAGGTCATTCGTGAAACTCTGGGTCGGTCTCGGCAATCCCGGCGCGAAATACGCCGGCAACCGGCACAACATCGGCTTCATGGCGCTGGACCGCATCGCCGCCGACCACGGCTTCACCCCCTGGCGCAAGGCACACCACGGCCTCGTCGCCGAAGGTCGTCTCGGGGATGAAAAGGTGGCGCTGCTGAAGCCCGAAACTTTCATGAACCTTTCCGGCCAGGCGGTGCAATCCGCCGTCGCTTTCTGGAAACTGCCTTTGGCCGACCTTACCGTTTTCCATGACGAGCTTGACCTCGCCCCCGGCAAGATGCGCCTGAAGCAGGGTGGCGGCCATGCCGGACACAACGGTCTCCGCTCGATCCACGGCCACCTGGGCGAGGCTTATGCCCGCGTCCGCCTTGGCATCGGCCACCCCGGCCACAAGGACGCGGTGGCGGCTTACGTCCTGCACGATTTTGCCAAGGCCGACGCCGACTGGCTCGAAGACCTCCTTTGCGGCATCTCGGAAGGGGCATTGGCACTGGCCGCGGGCGATGCTCAAAAATTCATGAACGCCGTTTCCCTGCGCACCGCTCCGCCCCGGTCTTCCACCACACGCGAAATGCCAACCGACCCACAACCATCCCCGCAACCCACCCCCAGACCGGACCCTAACCCAGTCGAAGACAGCCGTTCGCCAATGCAGAAGCTTCTGGACAAATTCCGCTGAGCGCTGCCAGTCAAGCCTTTCGGCAACAGGCCGAAGGCGTTCAGCCGGGAAATCCACTCACCGACCACGTTCTTGGGCTACAACGCGAACAGGACGTCCCGTTCCCCCGCCGTGATGCGCCACTCCCGGGCACGGGCCCAATCCGAAAGCCCTTTCACCCTGACCCAAATATCCCCTGCGGAGCACAACCGAGCCCTGTGCGCGTCCTTCACGCGCATAGGGCGAGACAAAAGGTCTTCGCGCGGAACGCGCTCAATTTGCCAACCGCCTCTACCCGCGCAACACCAGCCCCGACAGCGCCCTCGACACCAGCGACGACACCGCTGGCCGCTCCAACGCCACGAAGGGCATCGGCCGACAAAGCTCCATCGCCGCCAAACCAACCCGCGCCGTCAGCGCCCCGTTGACCACCCCCTCACCGAACCGGCGCGACAGCTTTGACAACACCCCGCCCCCCGCGACCGTGCCGATCATGTCATCGGTCAGCGCCAAGGCTCCTGCCGCCACCAAAGAGCCAAACACCCGGCGCAGCAACTTCAGACTACCGAAACTTCCCGACCGACCGCCGTAGATCTCCGCAATCCGCCGGATCATCCGCATGTTGGCCACCAGCGCGGTCGCCACATCCGCCAGCGCAATCGGCACCAAGGCTGTGACTGTCGCCACCTGCCGCGCCGCCGCCTCAACCACCAGCCGCGCTTCGGCGTCCAACGTGACCAGCAACTCCCGCTCTGCCAACGCAAGCAGGGCATCGGCGTCCATCACCTCGCCCTCCCGCTCGGCCAGACGCGCCTGGCCCCAGGCGGTGTCGGTCCGCGCGCCGTAAAGCCCGATCAGGCCGGTCACGACCCGCCGCGCTGCCTTGAGGTCTGCGGTCCTGCGGGCCTCGACCGCTTGACCGCGCAACCCGTCCAGCCGCTTCAGCCGCAGGAAGGCCCCCCATTCGCGCAGGGCCAGCACCAGCCCCGCCGCCACCGCCACCACGACCAGCGCCAAGGCCACCCAGCCCAGCACCGCGTTCCGCGCCATCAGGCCGGTCACGAAGTCATAGGCAGCGACCGACAGCGCAAAGCTGAACAGCGCCGAAAACGCCCAAAGCGCGAACCGCGTCAGCCCAGATCCGCGCGCCTGAGTCAGGGCCACAACCGCCTGCATTGCCTGCCCCTCCGGCAGGACATCGGGCACCGGCGGGGCAGCGCCGGGATCGGCACCCTCGGCGATCTCTTCCAGGAACGGCTTCGGCGGACGGCTCACAGCTGGTCTCCGATCAGGAATTCAACCGCCCGGTCCAGCCGGATATGCGGCGGGCCTTCGCCCGGTCGCAAGTGCAGCCGGGCCGGGGAAAAGGTCATCAGATGATAGTCCGCATCCAGCCAGGCCTCCGCCCCCTCCCGCGCCGGGGACAACAGCCGTGCGGGGTCGGAAGGCAGCGCACCGGGATACATCAGCGCTGGCTTGCCGGTGGACAGAAGCGTCCCCCGCACTGCCGGAACCTCCACCCCGTCCCGCGTCACCTCTTCCTCCACCGTTGCCCGCAAGGATGCCAGCGACATCGCCTCGGTCCGCGCTCCGGAAAAGTCGGCGCGGGACTTCGCCTCGGCCAGAAGGCCCGCCGTGATCGCGGTCAGCGCCGGATGTTGCTCGTGGTGCAGATGGTCCGCCTTGGTCGCGGCAAACAGGATACGTTCCACCCGGTGCGCCCCGAAGATCGACGACAGCCAGGAGTTCCGCCCCGGCCGGAAAGCCTCCAGCACCTCCGACATCGTGCGGCGCAGGTCCTCGACCGCGCGCGGCCCCTGATGGATCGCGCCCAACACGTCGGCCAGCACCACCTGCCGGTCAAGCTTCGAGAAATGGTCCTGGAAGAACGGCCGCACCACGCGCGACTTGTAGGCCTCGAACCGCCGCTCCATCTCACGCCACAGGCTTGTGCGGGGGGTCAGCGCCGGTTTCGGCAAGGGCGCGAAGGTCAGGACGGGAGATCCCGCCAGATCGCCGGGCAAAAGGAACCGGCCCGGCGTGACATCGACCCGGCCCAGATCGCGGGCGGCGGTCAGGTAGGCGGTGTAGGTCGCGGCCAGCTGTCGGGCCTTCGTCTCGTCCAGCCGCAGCGCGCCATCCTCGGCACGGGCAAGCGCAAGGTAGGGACCGGCCTCGGCGCGCTTTTCCAGCCGGGCCAGCGTGCCCTCCGACCACTGGTCGTAGCTTTGGTCCAGCAAAGACAGGTCAAGCAGCCATTCGCCGGGATAATCCACAATATCGAGGTGCAGCGTGCGCGGCCCCCGCCACGAGGACAGGAACCCGGCCGGCTGCACCCGGAACGACAGGCGCAGCTCGCTGATCGCCCGGGTCGAGGCAGGCCAGCGCGGGCTGTCGCCGGTCAGCGCGGCAAGGTGGGCCTCGAAATCGAAGCGAGGCAGCGTCAGGTCCGGCTGGGGTTGCAGGTAGACGGCCTGAATCCGTCCCTGCGCCTGCGCCTTCAGCTGCGGCATCCGGCCCCGGTTCAAGAGGTTCGCGACGAGGGCGGTGATGAAAACCGTCTTCCCGGCCCGCGACAGTCCGGTCACGCCAAGGCGAAGGGTCGTGTCAAAGAAGGTCTCGGAAAGCGTGGCTCCCGCGCCTTCGATCCCGCGGGAAATCCCGTCCGTCAGCCCGGAAAACACCCTTGCCGCCCCTTTTGCCTTGCTGGTCCAAGATAGGCAGGGACGGCGGGGATTGGTAGGGGGTGGGTCGGGTGCGCGATTCAGCTACCCGGCCCGGAAAGATGTCCACGGTGGACAAAATCAGAAAATCCTTCTGTTTCAATATCTTGCCCGTGGGCGTTTACGGTTTCTTAACCCGCGCCGAAGACATGCAGGCAGGCGCATTCACAAGCCCCCGGTTCCGGTATAGTCAGGCCACATGCCCCGCTACGCGCTTCAGATCGAGTATCACGGCGGCCCTTTCGCGGGCTGGCAGCGGCAGGCCGGGGGTCAGCGGTCGGTGCAGGGCGCCATCGAGGCGGCATTGGCCAAGCTGGAACCCGGTCCCCATACCATCGCCGCTGCCGGACGAACCGATGCGGGGGTTCACGCCACGGCGCAGGTCGCCCATATCAACCTGGCTCGCGACTGGGACCCGTTCCGGCTGGCAGCGGCGCTGAACGCGCATCTGCGACCAAATCCCGTGGCGATCCTTGCCTGCAAACGG
The DNA here is from genome assembly GCA_031374565.1 of Paracoccaceae bacterium. Lineage (GTDB taxonomy): Bacteria > Pseudomonadota > Alphaproteobacteria > Rhodobacterales > Rhodobacteraceae > Tabrizicola. Next base: position 10,841 of record JANMGI010000291.1, read on the forward strand.
GTGCCCGACGATTTCCACGCCCGCTTTTCCGCCACCGGGCGGCGCTACCGCTTTCGACTGATCGCCCGCCGCGCCCCGGTGACGCATGACAAGGGCCTCGTCTGGCAGATCGCCGCCACCCCTGACCTGACAGCGATGCGGCAGGGCGCGGCGCATCTGATCGGGCATCACGACTTTACCACCTTCCGGTCGACCTTCTGCCAGGCGAACAGCCCGGTGAAGACGCTGGACCGGATCGAAATTTCCGAACACCCCTACCCTTCCGGCATCGAAATCCGCTTCGACCTTGCCGCCCGCAGCTTTCTGCACAATCAGGTGCGATCCATCGTCGGCACGCTGGAGCGGGTCGGCGCGGGCGCCTGGACGCCAGAGGACGTGCGCACCGCACTTGCCGCGAAAGACCGCGCCGCCTGTGGCCCGGTCAGCCCACCGCAGGGGCTGTATCTGGTGGGGGTCAGTTATCCG
>JANMGI010000326.1:0-5495 GCA_031374565.1 Paracoccaceae bacterium
CGCCGCCTTCTCGTCGTTGTCTTCCTCGGTACACTCGCCTTCAACATGCAGGACGTGCTTCTGGAACCCTACGGTGGTCAGGTCCTCGGCCTCTCCGTCGCCGCCACCACCGTTCTGACCGCGCTTTGGGCTTTGGGCGCGCTTTGCGGTTTCCTTTGGGCCACGCGTCGCCTCTCCACCGGGGCTGACCCCTACCGGCAATCGTCCATCGGCCTCCTGATCGGCATCGCTGCATTTACCCTGGTGATCTTCGCCAGCCCATTGGACAGCTGGGTTGTCTTCTACGCCGGAGCCTTCGCCATCGGGCTTGGCAACGGCATCTTCGGGCTTTCCACCCTGAACGCCGCAATGGCGCGCACCAAGGGCACGCTTGGGGCTGGCCTCATCCTTGGCGCATGGGGATCGGCCCAGGCCACCGCCGGGGGGCTTGCCATCCTGACCGGCGGCATCTTGCGCGACCTGGTGAACCGTATCGTCGACAGCGGAGCCCTTGGCCCGATGCACGACATCAGCCTTGGCTACACTGTCGTCTACCACCTTGAAATCGTACTTCTCTTTGTTACTCTCGCCGCACTTGGCCCTCTGGTCCGGATCGGCACGCACAATGCACAACCGGACCAAGGCCAGCCAGGCTTGCGGCTGACCGAATTCCCAACCTGACAACGGAGGACCCCTGAATGGTTGGTGTCACTTTCTTTGGAAACTTCGATCTCGCCTCGCTGGCGATCTGGCTCTTCTGGGGCTTCTTCGCGGTGCTGATCTACTACCTTCAGACCGAAAACATGCGCGAAGGCTTCCCTTTCGAGAACGAGGACGGCACCGCCGCCTCGAACCAGGCGATCTTCCCGCTGCCGAAACCGAAGACCTTCAACCTGCCGATGGGCCGGGGCTCGGTCACGGTCCCCTCGGCGGAAAATGAAGCCCAGCATCGCCGCACTGATCTGGCACTCGCCCGGACGATGGGGTCGGACGGCTTTCCGCACGCTCCCACCGGCGATGCCATGCGCGACGGCGTCGGCCCCGCCTCCTGGGCACCGCGCCGCGACGAGGCCGAGCTTGACGCCCACGGCCACGCCAAACTTCAGCCGATGGCGCATGTCGCTGGCATGGCCGTCAGCGCCGGACGCGACCCGCGCGGTCTTCCGGTTCAGGCAGGCGATCTGGAAGTCGTCGGCCGCATCAAGGAAATGTGGGTCGATGTCCCGGAACAGCTGGTCCGCTACCTTGAGATCGACCTGAACAATGGCTCTTCGCGCCTTGTGCCGATGACCATGTGCAAGATCTGGGCCGACCGGGTGCGCATCAACGCCCTGACCTCGGACCTCTTCGACGCGATCCCTGCGACCAAAAGCTTGACCAGCGTGACCAAGCTGGAAGAAGACAAGATCTCCGCCTACGTTGCCTCTGGCTGGATGTATGCCAAGGGCCGCAAGCGCGGCTTCTGAACCCAAGGGAAGCGGCGCGCGCCCGCGCCGCTTCGTCTTACCCCGACTGTGGAGGGTCTGCCATGTCAGACCGTGATTTCGACTTCGAGCCGCAACCCGGCTTGCCCGCTGCCCTGCCTCAGGGCGAAGACCTGCTCTGGCAGGGAAGCCCAGACCCTTCCGCCCTTGCGCGGGAAGCGTTCAAGGCGAACTGGATCCTTGGCTATCTTCTGGTCCTCGCCGTCTGGCGGGCCAGCATGGCCTTCTCGGACGGCGGCTTCGGCCAGTCCGTTGCTGTGTTCCTGCCCTATCTGGTGCTGGCCCTCGTCGCCTACGGACTGATCCGCCTGCTGGCCCGTGCCTCGGCGAAAGCCGCGATCTACTCGATCACCTCGAACCGAGTGATCCTGCGGATCGGCGCGGCCCTGCAAGTGACCTGGACAGTCCCCTTCACCAAGGTCGCCTCCGCCTCGCTTGCCACCCGCCCGATGACCGGCACCGGCACCATCGCGCTGGATCTGGTCGAAGGGCAGAACATCTCCTTCCTCGCCCTCTGGCCGCACCTGCGCCCGGGGTTCGCTAAGAAGGTGCAACCCGCCTTCCGCTGCATCCCCGATGCGGCGCGCGTCGCCCGGATCCTGTCGGACGCCGCCCAGACCCGGGTGAACGAGCCCGTGGTCAGCTTCACCGCCTCCGGCCCCATCGCTGCGGAATAGGAGAGAGCCATGTCATACCTCAAAGCCCTCGCCGACCGCCCCAGCCCCGAACGCGAGATGATCCCCCGCGCCCTACTCTGGGCCATGCTCGCCCTCGCCCTTTCGGCGTTGGCGATCACCACCTTCTCGGTCGTCACCAAACGCCCCCACACCGGCACCCCCCTTGCGGGGACCGTGGTGGCCGAACGTGACCTTATCCTTGAAGGCAAATCCGCCCAGGCCGTCACCGTCTATGACGCCGAAGGCAATCTTCTTGCTGACATGCCGCACGGCGGTTTCATCACCGTGATCCAGAACGCAATGGCCCGCGCCCGCACTGTGGCACGCGTGGAAGGCAACCCGCCGATCAGGATCGTGCAATACGACAACGGCCGCCTTGTGGCCGAAGACCCGTCAACCGGGGCGTCGATCGAACTCTACGCCTTCGGTTCCGACAACAAAGCTGCCGTAGAGCGGCTCATGCGTCAACAATAAGGGAACGAAATCATGGGTATCTTCACGAAAGCGAAGGAAACCGTGCCCTGCACGGTTGAAGTCAGCCACCGCTTCGAAAGCCTCCACGCCCACGTCCGCTTCGACAACGGCGCCGTGATCCACCCCGGCGACGAAGTCCTTGTCCACGGCGCCCCGATCATGGCCGCCTACGGCGATGTGATCGTCGAACAGCGCCGCGCCACCATCACCCGCGCCAACGCCTTCGAACGGCTCTGGACCCGGATGACCGGCGATTTCGGCTTCATGGAACTCTGCGAATTCTCGTTCAGCGACGAGGTGACGCCATGAAGGACAACACCGACACCACCCACGGCGAGCTTCATTCCGAACTTGCGGGCCAATTCGACACCACCGCGATGGCCACCGAAACCACGCTGCTGAACCCGCGCTTCTACACCACCGACTTCGACGAGATGGACAAGGTTGACGTCACACCGGTCCGCCACGAGTGGGACGCGCTGATCGCCCAGATGAAGTCCGACCCGAACAAGGGCCACTTCAAGAAGACCGAAGCCTGGGACAAGGTCGACTGGGAAGGCATGGACCCCGCCCTCCGCGCGGAATTCATCGACTTTCTCGTCAGCTCCTGCACCGCCGAATTCTCGGGCTGCGTCCTTTACAAAGAGATGAAGCGTCGCGGCAACAACCCCGACATCTGCGAGCTGTTCAACTACATGGCCCGCGATGAGGCCCGCCACGCCGGTTTCATCAATGACGCCCTTCGTGAAGCTGGCGTTGCCGTGAACCTCGGCTTCCTGACCAAAGCCAAGAAGTACACCTACTTCCGCCCGAAGTTCATCTACTACGCCACCTACCTGTCGGAAAAGATCGGCTACGCCCGCTACATCACCATCTACCGGCACCTCGAAGCGCACCCTGAACAGCGCTTCCACCCGATCTTCAAATGGTTCCGCGAATGGTGCAACGATGAGTTCAGCCACGGCGAGGCCTTCGCCCTGCTGATGCGGACCGATGCCAAACTGACCACCAGCTTTGCCAACAAGCTGTGGATCCGCTTCTTCCTGACCGCCGTCTACGCGACGATGTGGGTGCGCGATCATGCCCGCAAGGATTTCCACGCCGCCCTCGGTGTCGACATCGACTGGTATGACCAAGAGGTCTATCGCAAGACTTCGGCCATCGCCCGGCAGGTATTCCCGGTGGAGATTGACATCGACCACCCGCGCTGGATTCCCGGTCTTCGCCGCTTTGACGCGGGCTTCAACGCCATGGCGGCCGCGAAGAAGGCGGGCGGCATCGGCGGGACGCTTCGCGGCCTCGCGGCCCGCGCACGGATGCTGACGGCCTTTGTCAGCCTCTACACGATTCCGGTCATCCGCTCGACCCCGCCCGCCAATGTGCGGCTGGAGCCGTCGTATTGACCGATAGCCATCATACCACCGCTTCGGCGGCGGGTAGGGTGCGGGATGGGCGCGTCCCGGCATCCTGTGCGGCATCCCTTCGGGGGTGCCGCACATGACCAATCCCTGGATCATCGCCCTCTCGGCCATCTTCCTTTGGTGGGCCTCGACCGGGCTGATCCTCTGGCGCGTGCGCAGCGCCGACCTCGGCGGGCCCGATGCGCATCTCTGGTCCGTCCTCCTCGGCCTTCCCCTCCTCGTCGGCGGGGCCGTCGGGGCGCATACCTCGGTCAGTCACCTGACCGTCGGCAGCGTCTACGGCGGCTTCATCTCGGCCCTGGCCTTCTGGGGCTGGATCGAGCTCGCTTTCCTGTCAGGCATCGTCACCGGCCCGCAGCGCCAACCCTGCCCGCCGGGAGCAAAGATGCCCGAACGGCTGCGGCGCGCGGTGGGTGCGATCCTCTGGCACGAATTCGCCCTGATCGCGGGCCTTCTGGCCCTGACCCACCTGACGCTCGATGCCCCAAACCCCTTCGCCGCCCTCACCTTTGCCACGCTCTTCTTCGCCCGGGTCCTGGCCAAGCTGAACCTTTTCTTCGGCGCGCCCCGCATCAACACCGAATTCCTGCCCCGCCCGCTGGCCCACCTTGCCAGCCACTTCCGCAAGGCCCCCATGACCGCCCTCCTGCCCCTCTCCATCGCCGCCCTCGCACTGGCGACAGGCTGGTGGGCCGCCGAGGCTGCGGGCGCCACCCAAGACGCACCCTTCATCGGGTATCTCCTGCTTGCGGTTCTCACCGCCCTTGCCCTGATCGAGCACCTCTTCATGGTGCTGCCGATCCCCGACCAGAAACTCTGGCGCTGGATGCTTCCCGAAGCCCCCGCCGCCCAACCAACACACCGCGACACCTGACAGGAAGCAGTTCCATGGACTTTGCCACCTACTTTCAAGACCGTCTCCAGACCCTGAAATCCGAAGGCAACTACCGCGTTTTTGCCGATCTGGAGAAACGCTGCGGCAGCTTCCCCAAGGCCGAACGTCACCGCCCTGACGGGACGAAGGAAGAGGTGACGATCTGGTGTTCGAACGACTACCTCGGCATGGGTCAGCATCCGGAAGTTGTGGCGGCCATGGTGGAAGCGGTGCAGACCTGCGGCACTGGCGCTGGCGGCACCCGCAACATCTCGGGCACCAACCACCACCACGTCCTTCTGGAACAGGAACTTGCCGACCTGCACGGCAAGGAAGGCGCTCTGCTTTTCACCTCAGGCTACGTCTCGAACTGGGCGGCGCTCTCCACTCTCGGCAGCCAGATCCCGAACGCGGTGATCCTGTCGGACGAAAAGAACCACGCCAGCATGATCGAAGGCATCCGCCATTCCCGTGCCGACAAGGTTCTGTGGAAACACAACGACTGGCGCGATCTTGACCGCAAACTGAATGCCGTAGGCGACCGCCCGAAGATCGTGGCGTTCGAATCCGTCTACTCGATGGACGG
>JANMGI010000344.1:0-1655 GCA_031374565.1 Paracoccaceae bacterium
ATTTCGACGGAGACTGGATTTTGGCTGACATGGGGAGGTGCGCCAGCCGCAAGGGAGCCTCCTTACCATTTTGACATTGATGTGTTTTGGGGCGGTGAGCAGCAAGTGAGGCGCTTCCTGTCAAAAAGGAACATCATCAAGGTTGCAATGAAGCCGCCCGCCGGTGCGCTGTAGCGGACCCTACAATGGTTTGCCTCGCTTCGCCTCGCCCCAACACAGGGCAATGCCTGACCGCCGGGTGGGCGAGGACCGGCAGTTCTAGGCACTTTATGGTTCAACCCCTTCCACCGAAGTTCTGCTGGTGACGCTGCAGAAGCGCCCGCCCGAGGGGGCGGTCGGGCGCTGCCCGGGCCGCTGGTCGCGGCTTTTCCGGGCGAAGGGAGGGAGGGTCGGTTGGTTAAGGAGTCGGGCTGAAGCCCGACCTACGATGACGCCCCGCGATTGTTCCGGGCACAAGCTTTCGCTTTTCCGTCCGGCGCTTCCCTTGTAAGCCCGATCCCATGTTCCGCACCATGATGCCCCTCTCTGAGGCCCACACCCTGCCGCGCTGGCGGCGTCCCGAGGCGTTGCTGTTTCTGATGGCGGCAGCTCAACCGATCAGTTTTGCCACCTGGACGGCGCTTCTGAACAACTTCGTCATCGAGGTGGCGGGGTTCACCGGGCAGGAAATCGGCTGGCTCCACACGGTGCGCGAGGTTCCGGGATTGCTTGCGGTGGGGGCGATCCTCGTGCTGCTGGTCCTGCGCGAGCAGGTGCTGGCGCTGGTGGCTCTGACGCTTCTGGGTGCCGCGACGGCGTTCACGGCGTGGTTTCCGTCCTACATGGGCATTCTGGTGATGACGCTCTTGTCCTCCATCGGGTTTCACTACTTCGAGACAGCGAACCAGTCGTTGCAGTTGCAGTGGATCGAGAAGGCCGATGCGCCTCGGGTCCTTGGGCGGATCGTGGCGGCTGGGGCGGGGGCGTCCTTGCTGGCCTATGGGGCGATTGTGCTCCTCTGGAACCGGCTGGGGCTGGATTACAACACGGTCTACATGGCGGCGGGCGGGGTCACGCTGCTGATTGTCGCGTTTGCGGCCTTCGCCTATCCGCAGTTTCAGGGGCATCATGTGCAGCACAGGCACATGGTGCTGCGGAAGCGGTATTGGTTGTATTACGCCTTGCAACTGATGGCGGGGGCGCGGCGGCAGATTTTCGTGGTGTTCGCGGGCTTCATGATGGTCGAGAAGTTCGGGATGCACGTCAGCGAGATGACGGCGCTATTGCTGGTCAACTACCTGATCAACATGGCTGTGGCCCCGTCGATGGGCAAAGCCTTGGGCAAGTTCGGCGAGCGCAACGTGATGGGGTTCGAATACATCGGCCTCACGCTGGTGTTTCTGGCTTACGGCGGGCTTTACTGGTTTGGCTGGGGGATCGTGGTGGCGGGGGGTCTTTATATCCTCGACCAGCTGTTCTTTGCGCTGTCGTTCAGTCTGAAGACCTATTTCCAGAAGATCGGCGATCCGAAGGACATGGCGCCGACCTCTGCCGTCGCGTTCACGATCAACCATATCGCGGCGGTGTTTCTGCCGGCGGCCTTGGGGTATATGTGGGCGAAATCGCCGGATCAGGTGTTTGTGCTGGGGGCCGGGATGGCGGTGTTCGCGTTCCTG
>JANMGI010000396.1:0-2717 GCA_031374565.1 Paracoccaceae bacterium
TGCGCCATGGTCATCGAAGCCATCGTCGAGAAGGTCGACACCAAGCACGCCCTTTTCGCCAGCCTTGAAGCCATCGTTGCCCCCAATGCGATCCTTGCGACCAACACCTCCTCTCTGCCGGTCCATGCCATTGCCAACGGCCTGAAGTACCCCGACCGCGTCCTTGCGTTGCATTTCTTCAACCCGCCCCCGGCGATGAAGCTGGTCGAACTTGCCCCCCACGCCACCACCGCCCCCAACGCAGTCACCCGCGCCAAAGACTGGACCGAGGCCGCTGGCAAGACCGTCATCCTGTGCCCCGACCGCCCCGGTTTCATCGTCAACCGCTGCGCCCGGCCCTACTACGGCGAGGCGCTGGCGCTTCTCGCCGAGGGCCGCAGCGCAGGGGAAATCGACGCCGCGATGACCGTTGCTGGCTACAGGCTGGGCCCCTTCGCCCTGATCGACCTCATCGGCGCCGACATCAACCTTGCTGCGACCCAAGGCATGTACGCCGCAATGAGCAATCACCCCCGTTACTTTCCTTTTGACGCGTTGAAAGCGCAGGTCGCAAGCGGCCATCTGGGCCGCAAGACCGGGCAGGGTTTCGTTTACCCCTCAGGCCCTGCTGGCCCCCCGATGGACGCCGCTGCCATCGCCCTGCGCATCGAAGCCACCCTCATCAATGAAGCCCATTGGCTTCATGCCGAAGGGGGCACCACCCCCGACGGCATCGACACCGCCCTGCGTCTAGGCCTGAACTTCCCACGCGGGCCGTTCGAAGCGCTGGCCCGCCACGGTCGCAGCGCAGTCCTGACCGAGCTTGCCCGCCTGCGCGACGCGGCACCAGACCACATGAAAGTGCGCTACGATCCGGCTCCGGGACTGATGGACACATGAGAGCCCTTGCGGTCAACTGCTTCACCTTGCACCTGGCCAAGTGCAGCGGCTAGCCTGCGCCCATCGAACGGAGGGCACCTTGACCCAAACGATTACCGCACGCGGCGTCAGCGTCGAATTCTCTTCGCGGGGCGGCGTCCTGCGGCAGCTTCAGGTCAGCGACGACGGCTCCACCATCTCCCCCCTGCACCAGGCCCCATGGTCCCCCCACGAGGTTCCCGCCGACGCCCCCCCACATCAGGCCTGGCTGGCCGGAGATTTCCTCGCCGCCCCTTTTGGTTCCAGCCCCGATGGCTTGCATGGTCTGACCGCCAATGGCGACTGGCGCGTCACTCCCTCGGGTGCGGGGACACTGCGTGCCGTGCTTGACGGTGCGGTCAACGGGGCCACCGTGGTCAAGGAGCTGTCCCTTGCCGACGATCACCCGTTTGTCTACCAACGCCACCTTTTTATCGGCGGGACGGGGGCCTTGCCCGTCGCCAACCACGCGATGATCTCGGTTCCTAACGGTGCCAGACTGTCCTTCTCGCGCAAACGCTGGTGGGAAACGATGGCCGAGCCGCTGGAAACCACCCGCGGCCGCTCTTGCCTCGCCTATCCGCGCCGCAGCGAGGACCCCGCCGCGTTTCCCGCCGCCGATGGCAGCACGGTGAACCTGCACAGCTACCCTTGGGGCGACCGGCATGAAGATTTCGTCGCCGGGATCGAGGATCCGACCTCGCAGCTTGGCTGGACGGCTGTGGTTCGGCCTGCCGAAGGCGACCTCATCCTGACCCTGCGCAACGCCCATGCCTTGCCGATGACCATGCTCTGGCATTCCAACGGCGGGCGCGACTATGCCCCCTGGAACGGTCGCCACACCGGCTGTTTGGGGGTCGAGGAAGGGGCCGCCCTGCCAGTGCTCGGCCTCTCCTCGCGGGAATCGCCCGACCCGTTGACAGCCGCTGGCCAACCTGCACTTTTGACCCTTGACCCCTTTGGCACCGTAGACGTGCGCCACATCCTTGGTGCCATCCGCTGGCCCACCGGCCAGTCGGTGGCGGGTGTGATGCTGGAAGATGATGTGCTGACCGTCACCGGCGACTGGGGTGCCGAACGCAAACTGCCCCTGCGCGCGGCCTGGCTGGCCCTTGGCTCAGAGGCCCCCAAGGTTGCAAAAAAGCCCACTGTCGATTGGGATCTGTAAGGCAGCCTACTCGGCAAACCCCGGCTTCTGCGCCCAGGCCCAGGCATCGCCGATCATGTGCTGCATCGTGGACCGCTTCGGCTCCCATCCCAGGTCCTCGATCGCGTGGGAGGACGACGACACCAACGCCGCCGCATCGCCCGGCCGCCGGTCGCCGATCATCATCGGCACCTCACGGTTGGTGACGATCCGGCTCGCCTCTATCACCTCGCGGACCGAAAAGCCTCGGCCCGTGCCAAGGCAGAACACGCCGTCGCCCTTCCCGTCCAGAAGGCGGCGCAACCCCAGCACATGCGCGTCTGCAAGATCCGTCACATGGACATAATCCCGCACGCAGGTGCCGTCCGGTGTCGGGTAATCCGTCCCGAAGACTGTCAGCGCCGGGCGTTTGCCCGCCACCGCATCCAGCATCAGCGGGATAAGATGCGTCTCGGGCACATGCTGTTCGCCGATGTCACCTTCCGGGTCCGCACCAGCCACGTTGAAATATCGAAAGATCACGTGCGAGATTCCTGCCGATTTGCCAAAATCCTGCAGCATTTGTTCAATTGCCAGCTTTGATCCACCATAGGCATTGATCGGGCGCTGTGGCGTTTCTTCGGTCAGCAGCACGCCGTCCTGATCGCCATAGGTTGCGCAGGTGGACGAGAAG
>JANMGI010000403.1:0-7711 GCA_031374565.1 Paracoccaceae bacterium
AAAGCCTGAAGCAGGGATTGCAAGCCCGCAAGTATGGTGAGCCGCGCTTCGGCATCGGACAGGGTCGCAAAGCGCACCGATTGGACCTGACCGGAATACCGCTGGATCGCCTGGCGCAGCTCGCCGTTGCGAACGGCCTGAAGCCAGACGTTGCGAAAGGCTTCCGCCCCCCGGTGGAAGGCCGCCACATCAATTCCCGCAGCCTCCACCACCCGAAGTGCCTCACGCAGTGCGGCAAGTTGCGCCTGATCCCGGTCTCGCGCTACGCAGGCCACCGCGAAGGGTTCCAGCAATCGCCGCAGGACGAACACCTCTGCAATCCGCTCCACGCTCAGATTGGGCAGGGCGAAACCCCGACTGGTGCCTTCCAGATAGCCTTCCGAGGCAAGCTGCATCAGCGCCTCCCGCACCGGCATCCGGGAAACCCCCATCTCTGCCGCGATGGCATGGTCCACAAGGCGCGCCTCCGGCCCGATCTCGCCAAGATGAAGCCGTGACCGCAAGGTTTCATGGATCCGAAGGCGGAGCGATGGGCGAGTCATTGGGTCCTGCGTAGACATGTGAATAAACAGTATACCGCACTTTGGCTTTATCCAGAGATATCTGTGCATATTGGCCGGAAACTTCATTTTTTCACATATAAAAGTATACTTCTTGATCCGCTGGCAGCCCCACTCCCTTGCAAACCCGAAAAACACTTGCTGCTTTTCATTGATTTCCATAACCCGCAAATGCAGTCATTCTGCCACGGCAAAGCCGTGTTGGCCGTCCGCGCCGATATCGACAGCAGATGCGTGACAAAGATGGTTCAATATTAAACCATCTTCAGGAGGGGTTGATGAGCGACGATCGGCAGGACGAGGCGAAACAGGCGGCCCGGCAAGCGGCGCTGGACTACCACGAATTCCCCAAGCCCGGAAAACTGGAGATTCGCGCCACAAAGCCCCTCGCCAACGGTCGCGACCTTGCCCGCGCCTATTCCCCCGGCGTCGCCGAGGCCTGTCTGGAAATCAAGGCCGACCCTTCGACTGCCAGCCGCTACACCAGCAAAGGCAACCTCGTCGCCGTGATCTCGAACGGCACCGCCGTCCTTGGCCTTGGCAACATCGGCGCGCTGGCCTCGAAGCCGGTGATGGAAGGCAAAGCCGTCCTCTTCAAAAAATTCGCCAATATCGACTGCTTCGACATCGAAGTGAACGAACCCGACCCGGTGAAACTGGCGGAAATCGTCTGTGCGCTGGAACCCACCTTCGGCGCGGTCAACCTTGAAGACATCAAGGCCCCCGACTGCTTCATCGTCGAAAAGCTGTGCCGGGAACGGATGAACATCCCCGTCTTCCATGACGACCAGCACGGCACCGCCATCGTCGTCGGCGCGGCTGCCACCAACGCGATGATCGTCGCAGGCAAGACCTTCGGGACCATCAAGGTCGTCTCCACCGGCGGTGGCGCTGCCGGCATCGCCTGTCTGGAAATGCTGGTGAAACTGGGGGTGAAGCGCGAGAACGTCTGGCTTTGCGACCTTGAGGGCCTGGTCTACCAAGGCCGCGAAGCGCAGATGACGCCGCAGAAGGCGAACTTCGCCCAAGGCACCACCCCAGCCACCCTTGCCGATGTCATCGCAGGCGCGGACCTCTTCCTCGGCCTCTCCGGCCCCGGCGTCCTGACACAGGACATGGTCAAGGACATGGCCCCCAGCCCCATCGTCTTCGCCCTTGCCAACCCGACCCCGGAAATCCTGCCCGACGACGTGCGCAAAGTGGCCCCCACCGCGATCATCGCCACCGGCCGCAGCGATTTCCCGAACCAGGTCAACAACGTCCTCTGCTTCCCCTTCATCTTCCGCGGGGCCCTCGACGTCGGTGCCACCACGATCAACGACGAGATGGAGATTGCCTGCATCGAAGGCATCGCCGCCCTTGCCCGCGCCACCACGTCAGCCGAGGCCGCCGCCGCCTACCGGGGCGAGACGCTGTCCTTTGGCCCCGACTATCTGATCCCCAAACCCTTCGACCCGCGCCTGATGGGTGTCGTCGCCAGTGCCGTCGCCAAAGCCGCGATGGAAACCGGCGTCGCCGCCCGTCCGCTGGAAGACCTAGACGCCTACAAGCGCAAGCTGGACGGCTCTGTCTTCAAATCCGCCCTCCTGATGCGCCCGGTGTTCGAAGCGTCCAAACTTGCCACCCGCCGCATTGTCTTTGCGGAAGGCGAGGATGAGCGCGTCCTCCGCGCCGCCAACGCGATGCTGGAGGAAACCACCGACCTGCCGATCCTGATCGGTCGCCCCGAAGTGGTGGAAGCGCGCTGCGAACGCGCAGGCCTGCCGATCCGCCCGGGCCGCGATTTCCATCTGGTGAACCCCGAAAACGACCACCGTTACCGCGACTACTGGGGCACTTACCATGAGCTGATGGCCCGGCGCGGCGTCACCCCTGACACCGCCCGCGCCGTGATGCGCACCAATTCCACCGCCATTGCCGCGATCATGGTTCACCGCGAGGAAGCCGACAGCATGATCTGCGGCACCTTCGGCCAGTTCAACTGGCACCTCGGCTATGTCCGCCAGATCCTTGCGCAGGGCGGTCTGCACCCGGTGGCCGCCCTTTCCCTGATGATCCTGGAAGACGGCCCCCTCTTCATCGCCGACACCCATGTCCATTCCGAACCCAGCCCGCAGCAGATCATGGAAACCGTGATCGGTGCCGCCCGCCACGTTCGCCGTTTCGGCATCACCCCGAAGATCGCGCTCTGCACCCAAAGCCAGTTCGGCAACATGGACAACGCCAGCGCCCGCCGGATGCGCGACGCGCTGGAGCTGCTGGATCAACGCGAACCCGACTTCGCCTATGAGGGCGAAATGAACCTTGACGCCGCCCTCGACCAGTCGATCCGCGACCGCCTTTTGCCGAAGTCGCGCTACGAAGGGGCCGCGAACGTGTTGGTCTTTGCGTCCAGCGAAGTCGCCTCGGGCGTGCGCAACATCCTGAAGGTCAAGGCAGGCGGGCTGGAGGTCGGGCCGATCCTGATGGGCATGGGCAACAAGGCGCATGTGGTGACATCAGCAATCACCGCGCGGGGCTTGCTGAACATGTCCGCCATCGCGGGGACTCCCGTCGCGCACTACGGCTGACGCGAAGACGCTGGACTCGGGCTGGAACCTGCGGCAATCTTTGCATTATGCAAAGATTCGTGCCGCAGACCCGGCTCTGACCCCATGAAGCCCCCGGACGCCCTGTCCTTTGACCCGATGTCCGGCCCACTGTCCGCGTTGCGCACGGCGGTTGACGCGGTGCGTCGTCATATCGTCACCCTTGATCAGCAAGCTGATCTTGACCTTATTGATGACGCCGTCGCGCGGCTGTCCCAGCCCAGAAGCACACCCTCCGGAGGGCTGATCGAGTTTGACCCCTCCCGGCTAAGCCATTTGCTAGAGCTTACCGGCCCCGAACTCGGCCCCGAGCTGCTTGCCCGGCTGACCGAAGATCTGACCACAACCGAAGGCAAGCTGGATCTTGGCGCGGCAAATGCCGACTGGAAGCTCTTGCGTGAGGGCAGTCATGTGCTGATCTCGCTGGCCGGTTCGGTCGGTGCCCTGTCGCTCCAAGCCATGGCGGAACGCCTGAACGCCATTGCGCACGACCAGGACCCCGATGCGCTCGTCGCGCTGATGCCGCCCTTGTCCGGCGAACTGGTCATTCTGATCCAGCTGATCCGCGCCACCAAAGCCTTGAACGGACCCGCCCGATGAAGTCATCACCCTCGCTCAGCCGTCCATCGGTGCTTCTGGTCGAAGACACCCTTTCCCTGCAAATGGTCTACCGCTCGATCCTGGCGACGGCAGGCCACCGGGTCGCCGTCGCCGCCACTGCCGCCGAAGGCCTGGCCCAGTTTCGCGCGCATCGGCCCATGGTCGTGCTTCTCGACCTTATCCTGCCTGACCGTGACGGGCTGGAGGTGATGCAGGAAATCCAGTCTATCCAGCCTGAAACCCGGGTCATCGCCATCACTGCCAACGGGTCGGTCAACCGCGCGGTCGAAGCGATGCGGGCAGGCGCGCATGACTTTCTGGTCAAGCCTTTCGACGAAGGCCGCTTTCTGTCCGCCGTGCAGAACGCCCTGTCCGAGGCCAACCCGCGAGAGCCCTCAAAGCCCTCCGAGCCGGCAACCGCTTCGGCAACAAGCAGCCGCGACGCCAGCCAGATCGCCGACGGGTCGGGCTTCATCGGCTCATCCGACGCGATGAAACGCATTCACGGCACCATCGCCTCAGTTGCGCGCTCGATGGCCACCGTCTTCATCACCGGCGAAAGTGGCACGGGCAAGGAACTTTGCGCCCTTGCCGTTCATGCCAATTCCAACCGAGCCAACGGCCCCTTCATCGCGCTTAACTGCGGCGCGATCCCGCAGGACCTGCTGGAATCCGAGGTGTTCGGCCACATGAAGGGCAGCTTCACCGGTGCCATTTCCGACAAACCCGGCGCAGCAGCGGCGGCCGACGGGGGCACGCTTTTTCTGGATGAGATCTGCGAAATGGCGCCCGCCCTGCAAACCAAGCTGCTGCGCTTTCTGCAAACCTCCACCGTCCAGCCGGTCGGCGCCACCAGGCCCCGCAAAGTCAACGTCCGCATCGTCTGCGCCACAAACCGTGACCCTCTGGACGCTGTCCGGCGCGGCCATTTCCGCGAGGACCTCTATTATCGCCTCTATGTCGTGCCGGTCCACATGCCGCCCCTGCGCGACCGTGGGCAGGACATCATCGAAATCGCCGACGCCGCTCTCACCCGCTTCGCGCAGGAAGAAGGCCGCCAGTTTCACGGGCTTGATCCCACCGTCCGCGCACTGATGCTGTCCCTGCCCTGGCCAGGCAATGTCCGGCAACTTCTGAACGTGATGCGCAACGTGGTTGTCCTGAACCAGGGCGGCTGGGTCACGACCGACATGCTGCCCCCTGGTCTGGCCGAAGAAACCCTCCCCGCCGACCCGCAACTGCATGCCTTGGCAAGCCCGGAGGTGCTGGTCCCCGACGCCCTTCTTGGCCTTACCCTTGCCGAGGCGGAGCGGCGGCTGATCGAAGCCACGCTCGCCCACTACGGCGGATCGATCCCCAAGACCGCGCGCGTACTGGACGTGTCCCCCTCGACCCTCTACCGCAAGATCGAAGCGTGGAACGCCAAGGCCAGCTAAAGCCTGCCCGACAAAAGTGGACTCCGGTTCTGGCGAAAGACAGGCGACCACCAGACAGCTAGGGGCTGGACGGCGCTTCTATCAGCGTCGGACAGACGCTAGACGAACTGCTCGCCGATCAGACGTTCCTCAAGCCCGTGGCCGGGGTCGAACAGCAGCCGGTGACTGACCGACGGGTCCGACCGCACTTCCACGCTGATCACATCCCGCACTGACGACCGGCTGTCCGCGTCCGCCATCACTGGCCGCTTTTCGGGCTCAAGCACGTCGAACCGCACCACCGCCGACCGGGGCAGCAGCGCCCCGCGCCAGCGCCGGGGCCGGAACGCCGACATCGCCGTCAAGGCCAGCACATCCGACCCGATGGGCAGGATCGGTCCGTGCGCCGAGTAGTTGTAGGCCGTCGAACCGGCCGGGGTCGCCACCAGCGCCCCGTCGCAGACCAGTTCCTCCAGCCGTACCCGCCCGTCGATGCTCACCCGCAGCTTCGCCGCCTGCGGCCCCTGACGCAGCAACGACACCTCGTTGATCGCCAGCGCCTGCGTGACCTTGCCGCGCACGTTCTCGGCCTGCATCGCCAGCGGGTTGATCATCGCCTCTTCCGCCGCCAGCAGCCGCTCGGGCAGGTCATCCAGCGCAAAGGCATTCATCAGAAAGCCGATGGTCCCGCAGTTCATCCCGTAGACCGGCAGCCGTTGCCCGTAGGCCGCATGCAGCGTCTGCAACATGAACCCGTCGCCCCCCAGCGCCACGATCACTTCGGCCCGCCGGGTGTCGGCCTGCCCATACGCCGTCCTCAGCGTCGCGAAGGCCGCCGCCGCCGCCGGGGCTTTCGAGGCCGTGAACCGGATCCGCTGTTGCTGCATGCGCCTCGCCGCCCTCTTGGTTCAGGACAGTCTTGGCCGTCCCGCCCCGCAAACTCAACCCCTGCCCGGGGTTTCCTTTCCACCGCGCCGGTGTCAGTCCCACCCCCCGATTTCGCCCCCATCCCCGATCCTGTCGCTTTCTTGCCTTTCCCGACGCGGATGAGTGCTCTAAATACCCTGCAAAAGCTTCCCTGCAACGAGGACATGACGCATGACTGCCTCCCACCGCGATACCGGTTTCTTTACCGAACCCCTGTCCTCCCGCGATCCCGAACTCTTCGGCTCGATCACCCAGGAACTTGGCCGCCAGCGCCACGAGATCGAGTTGATTGCATCCGAAAACATCGTCTCTCGCGCGGTGATGGAGGCGCAGGGCTCGGTGATGACCAACAAATACGCCGAAGGCTATCCGGGCAAACGCTACTATGGCGGCTGCCAGTTCGTGGACGTGGCCGAAAACCTCGCCATCGACCGCGCCTGCCAGTTGTTCGGCGTGGCTTACGCCAACGTGCAGCCCAATTCCGGTTCCCAAGCCAACCAGGGCGTCTTCCAGGCGCTGCTGAAGCCCGGCGATACCATCCTTGGCATGTCGCTCGATGCCGGTGGCCACCTGACCCATGGTGCCGCCCCGAACCAGTCCGGCAAGTGGTTCCACGCTATCCAGTATGGCGTGAGGAAGCAGGACCTGACGCTGGACTATGATCAGGTCCAGGCCCTTGCCACCGAACACCAGCCAAAGATGATCATCGCCGGCGGCTCGGCCATCCCCCGGATCATCGACTTCGCCCGCATGCGCGAAATCGCCGATTCGGTCGGCGCGTATCTTCTGGTCGACATGGCCCACTTTGCGGGCCTCGTCGCCGCTGGCCTCTACCCCAGCCCCTTCCCGCATGCCCATGCGGCAACCACAACCACCCACAAGACCCTGCGCGGCCCCCGTGGCGGCATGATCCTCACGAATGACGAGGCGCTGGCCAAGAAGTTCAACTCGGCCATTTTCCCGGGCATCCAGGGCGGCCCCCTGATGCACGTCATCGCCGCCAAGGCGGTGGCATTTGGCGAGGCGCTGCGCCCTGGCTTCAAATCCTACCAGGCCCAGGTCATCAAGAACGCCCAGGCCCTCGCGGATGAGCTGATGAAGGGTGGCCTTGATATCGTCACCGGCGGCACCGACACTCACCTGATGCTGGTCGACCTGCGCCCCAAAGGCGTAAAGGGCAACGCGACCGAAAAGGCCCTGGGCCGTGCCCACATCACCTGCAACAAGAACGGCATTCCCTTCGACACCGAAAAGCCGACGATCACCTCCGGCGTCCGCCTCGGCACCCCCGCAGGAACCACCCGCGGCTTCGGTGAACCCGAGTTTCGCCAGATCGGCCGCTGGATCATCGAGGTCACCGAAGGCCTTGCCGCCAACGGCGAGGACGGCAATGGCGAGGTTGAGGCCAAGGTGAAGGCCGAAGTCGAAGCGCTGTGCCAGCGTTTCCCGATCTACCCAGACCTCTGAACGGCGTAGGGTGCGCTAAAGCGCACCTTACCGTCCACCTCGCCAAGCGGAGCCTGACGCCAAACAGAAGCGTCCGGCCCGCAACCGCCCGTAAATCAGGACGGTCCAGCACCCAGAAGTGGGGCCAGCGCGTCCAGCACCGGGTCAGGTGAGG
>JANMGI010000423.1:0-1946 GCA_031374565.1 Paracoccaceae bacterium
ATGGGCTCCCGGACCGATTCCGGCGTAGTCACCCATGCGCCAGTAGATCAGGTTGTGGCGCGATTCGTCGCCGGAGCGGGCATGATTCGACACCTCGTAGGCAGGAAGACCGGCAGCGGCGGTGATCTCTTGCGTCAGTTCAAACATGTCGGCGGAGAGGTCTTCTTCGGGAAGGCCCTTCAGAAGCTTCTTCGCGTGCATCTGGCCGAAGACGGTGCCGTCCTCGATGGTCAGTTGGTAGAGCGACAGGTGCGAGGTGCCGAAATCCAAGGCACGGCGCAGTTCGTCGCGCCAGGCGGGCAAGGTCTGGTTCTGGCGGGCGTAGATCAGGTCGATCGAGACGCGGTCGAAGGTGGACTGCGCGATGGCAATGGCCTTTGCAGCCTCGTCCACCGTGTGCATCCGGCCGAGACGGCGGAGGTCTTCGGCATCAAGCGATTGGATTCCAAGGGAAACCCGGTTGACGCCTGCTTTGGCGTAGGCCTCAAACCGGGCGGCTTCAACGCTGCCGGGGTTGGCTTCGAGGGTGACCTCCACGTCGTTCGCAAGGGTCCAGGTGGAACGGACGCGGTCTAGTATGCCTTGGACAGTGGCGGCCTCCATCAGCGATGGGGTGCCGCCGCCGAAGAAGACGGTGTTGAGGATGCGGCCTTGGGTCAGGGCGCCGATGCGGTCGATTTCGGTTTCAAACGCCTGCAGCCAGCGGGATTGGTCAATCCGCGTGGCGACGTGGCTGTTGAAGTCGCAGTAGGGGCACTTCGACTGGCAGAAGGGCCAGTGGAGATAGAGGCCGAAGCCCGCGTGTTTCCAGTCGTCCATCAGGGAAACAGGGCCGCGACGAGTTTCTGGAAAGCGTCGGCGCGGTGGGACAGACGGTTCTTTTCCCAGCGACCCATCTCGCCGAAGGTCTGGGTGTAGCCGTCGGGCAGGAAGATCGGGTCGAAGCCGTGGCCTTGCTCACCGCGACCGGGCCAGACGAGGCGACCGGAGGATTTGCCTTCGAAGACAAGGTCTTGACCGTCTGGAGCGGCGAGGACGAGGGTGCAGCAGAACTGGGCGCGGCGGGGTTCGGGGGCGTGGATCGCCTCAAGCTCGCGCCAGACGCGGTCCATGCCTACGTTGAAATCCCGGCCGGTGGCGGTGGTTGCCCAATCAGCGGTGAAGACGCCAGGAGCGCCGCCCAAAGCATCGACGGCGAGGCCGGAGTCATCAGCCAAAGCGACGAGACCGGAAGTTTTGGCGGCGGCATGGGCCTTCAGGCGGGCGTTGCCGACGAAGGTGGTTTCAGTTTCCTCAGGCTCGGGCAGGCCAAGGTCCCCGGCACTCACAACAGTCACGTCGAAGGGGCCAAGAAGATCGGCGATCTCTTCCAGCTTGCCACGGTTGTGCGTGGCGACCAGCAGACGATCCCGACGATGCAGCATCAGAGGCCCAAGGCCGCTTTCTGGGCGGCGACCAATGCTGCGTTGCCAGTGCGGGCGAGGTCCAGAAGCTGCAGAAGCTCTTCCTGGCTGAAGGCCGAGCCTTCGGCGGACATCTGCACCTCGATCAGCTTGCCAGCGCCGGTCATCACGAAGTTGCCATCGGTCCCGGCTGCCGAATCCTCGGGGTAGTCGAGGTCCAGCACCGGCTGACCGGCATAGATCCCGCACGACACCGCAGAAACGTGATCCAGCATCGGGTCGCTGACGATAGCGCCCGACGCCAGCAGTTTGTTCATCGCCAGCCGCAGCGCGACCCAGCCGCCGGTGATCGACGCGCAGCGGGTGCCGCCATCGGCCTGGATCACGTCGCAGTCCACCACAATCTGCCGTTCGCCCAAAGCCTGCCGATCAACCCCCGCCCGCAGCGAACGCCCGATAAGCCGTTGAATTTCTTGTGTCCGGCCGGACTGCTTGCCCGCAGCAGCCTCACGCCGAGTGCGCGAGTTGGTGGCGCGGGGCAGC
>JANMGI010000456.1:0-2890 GCA_031374565.1 Paracoccaceae bacterium
GCCAGGGCTGCACGGCCATCAGATAGTCCTGCTGGATCAGGACCCCTCGCCCCGGAACCAGCGCCGGAAAGAACTCCGCCGCGATGTGGTCCGCCATGGCTGACCCCTTGGCCGCGTCCACCGACAGGATCTCGATGGGCCCGCCGGTCCAGCGCTGGTCGCCGATGTCGCCGACATGCAGCGTCACATAGTCCGACCAAGGCTCCAGATGCCGCCACACTACCGGCAAAAGGTTTGCATCGTCCGCGTCCGGCAAGGGTTCATCCGGAATGTAGCGCGCCCAGAATGCACGCGACGACCGGAAGCGATCATAGCTGTGCAGCAAGTTTCCGCGTCCGGACAGCGCGAGGCCCGACAAAAGCCGCGCCGCCGACCCGCCCGCATAGGCCCCAAGGTCCACCACCGCCCCGTCACCCAAAACCTGCCGGCCAAGCCAGTGGTAAAGCTGGCTCTCTTCCGGTGTCAGCATCGTCGGCACCGACGCGGCTGGACCCAGATCGGCCTTCGCAACCGCCCTCCAGGGCCGCGCTGCAAACTGTGCCACAATCTCTGTCAATGACTGCACGGTGCCCCCCATTTGCAGCGCAGACTAAGGGGATGGTCGGGTGCTTTCCAGCCGGCTCCTCGTGCGTCTTCGCCCTGTCATCGCAAGACCAATCCGCACGGTTGACGACGTCATCGCAAAGCAGCCCCTGCGTTCCCCTTCCGTTCCCCAACCTTCCGGCAGCGGTCCGAGCAGTATCGCACCGCGTCCCAGTCCCGCTCCCATTTCTTGCGCCAGCTGAAGGGCAAGCGGCAGGCCGCGCAGACCTTCTGCGGCAGATCGGATTTTTTGCGCATCTTCGCCATGGGCAGCCCCCCGGTTCCGTCCGGCCAAAGTGGGGCCGATCCCGCCGCTGGCAACCCCGCACGGCACAAGAGAATCCCTTGACCTCTCGCGCGGGCTGCCGTAACCCACCGCCTGCGTAGGGGTATAGCTCAGCTGGTAGAGCGACGGTCTCCAAAACCGTAGGTCGCGGGTTCGATCCCTGCTGCCCCTGCCATCCTCCAGACGCTCCACCATTTGAACATTTGCCGCAACGGGAACCTTTCGGGGGCTCGGGCGTTCTGTGTCCATCACATTTGATGTCGGAAGATGGAGACGATCATGTTCAAGACCCGCACGGCAGCGACTGCTGCCCTTGTTGCGATGCTTGCCGCCCCGCTTTATGCGGCGGTCGAGAAAGTGGTTAAGATTGACGCGAAGGTCGATCTCAGCGCCGTCCAGAACGAGCAGGCGGCCACGTATTGGGCCAACCTGGAGGCCGACCTTGAAGCCGCCATCGCCGCCCGCCTGACCGACCGTCTGGCTGCCGATGCGTCGACGCCGGATGAAGACGGCAAGATCGACGGCACGCAGATCGTGGTCGACGTCCGGGGTGTAGAACTCGCCAACGCCTTCGAACGCGAGCTGAACCTTGGCGACGCGGTGCTGGTCGGTCAGGTGACGATCAAGGATGACACCGACAACTCCAATGCCGACCAGTATGAGCTGACGGTATCGCTGGAGAACGCCAAGGTCATCGTGCCGGAAGGATCGACTGTCGTGCTGTCGACCGACACCACCGAGGCTTACAGCCGGCTGGTCGATGTCTTTGCCGACGGCGTTGTCAGCCGCCTGAAGTAAGCCCGCAGATCGGAAGATTAGGGGCCTTTTGCCGCTTTTCCCTTTGGGGCAAAGGGTCCTGACGTCCGGCGCCGCCCTTGGTGCCGGACGGTTTTCATCACCGATCCAAAGCCGGGCAGGACTTTCAGCCGGTAAAATTGCTTTCCAGATCCCTGAAGTTCACGGCCAAACCCTTGTTTTCCATGCCCCCGGTTTGCCGTCCTGCGTGGTCAGGCTGCCAAGATTGCGTGTGACGCTTGAATTCCTGTTCCCGAAGCCGTATCTGCCCCGGTAACCCAACTGCGGATTGCCCATGTTCACCACAAATCCCCTCCAGTTCCTCCAGCAGGTCCGCGCCGAAGTCGCCAAGGTGGTCTGGCCCACCCGGCGCGAGGTGTTGCTGACGACCCTGATGGTCTTCATCCTCTCGGCCCTTGCCGCGACCTTCTTCAGTCTGGTCGACATGGCGATCCGGACAGGCCTTCACTACATCATCGGTGCCTGAGCAGCGGCACTCTGGCGGTTCCCTCTTGAATTGAGGGCGGGCAGGGGGTAGACCCCGCGCCAACCAAAGGAACACCGGCGCGCATCGATTCGGGGTGCACGCTGTTTTTTGTTCCGGGACAAGACGACAAACGTGGCCGAAACGGCCCGGGCAGCAAGGAAGACAGGCAAGATGGCGAAGCGCTGGTATTCGGTAAGCGTTCTCTCGAACTTCGAGAAGAAGGTGGCCGAGCAGATCAAGACCGCCGTCGCCGATGCAGGTCTTGAAGAAGAGATCGACGAAGTTCTGGTCCCGACCGAAGAAGTGATCGAAGTTCGCCGCGGCAAGAAGGTCACGTCCGAGCGTCGTTTCATGCCGGGCTACGTGCTGGTCCACATGGAAATGACGAACCGGGGCTACCATATCATCTCGTCGATCAACCGGGTGACTGGGTTCCTTGGTCCGCAGGGCAAGCCGATGCCGATGCGGGACGCCGAAGTGAATATGATCCTGAACCGGGTCGAGGAAGGTCTGGAAGCGCCGCGCAACCTGATCCGCTTCGACATCGGCGAAACCGTGCAAGTCACCGACGGCCCGTTCGAAGGCTTTTCCGGCATGGTCGAGGATGTGGACGAGGCGCACAGCCGCCTGAAGGTCACGGTGTCGATCTTCGGTCGGGCGACGCCCGTGGAACTGGAATTCACTCAGGTCTCGAAAGGGAACTGAGGAACGCGTGGGAGGCGAGCGCCTGAAAGGGTGAC
>JANMGI010000167.1:0-1720 GCA_031374565.1 Paracoccaceae bacterium
GTCAGACCACCATGCAGCCAGCCGGCGGCGTGGTTGAGAAGATGCGCCCCCCCTGTCAACGCGCCCCAAAGCGCCATCTGGGATTCGTAGGCCGCCTGCGCGTCCACCTCGTTGGCCGCCGTTACGTTGGACGACCGGAACGGCACACCGATATGCCGGGCAAGCTGGCCCGAGACTTGCGCGGCCTTGGCATATTCCGGCGTCCCGAAGGCAGGCGCGCCGGTCTTCATGTCTACGTTACTGGTGAACCCGCCATACATCACCGGCACGCCGGGCCGCACAATCTGGGTCAGTGCCACGCCGAACATCGCCTCGGCGTGCTGCAGGACCAGTGCGCCCGCAAGACTGACAGGTGCCATCGCCCCCGCAAGCGTGAAGGGCGTGACAATCGCCACCTGCCCATGTTCGGCCAGCGTGATCAGCCCCTCTGCCATCGGCACGTCAAGCTGGCGCGGAGAGTTCGTGTTGATCACCCCCATCATCATCGGCTGCCGTGCAAGGTCATCCAGCGACCAGCCCATTGAAAGGGCGGCCATCTCGATCCCGTCCATCGTCCGTTCGGTGCCAAGGGCGTTCAGCTGCCAGCTTTTGTCCAGAAGCGTGATCTGGGACAGGTAAAGGTCCAGATGGCGGGTGCTGGCAGGCAGGTCCATCGGTTCCAGCGGACCGCCAGACTCTTGCTGGATCACATTCAGGCTTTGGCACAGGCGCAAGAAGTCCTGCATGTCCTGAAAGGTGCCATCCCGGCGGCCCCGGTCCAGATCCATGACGTAGGCCGGTCCACCGACACTTGCAAAGACCATGTCACTGCCACCAAAGCGCAGGTCCTTGGCGCGGTTGCGGGCGGCAATCCGGAACGTGCGGGGGACGGTCGCCAGCAATCCCTCGATCAGGCCGGGGTCGGGGTAGACCATTTGCCCCTCGACCTTCGTGCCCGCACCGCGAAACAGGTCCAGCGCCCGCCCGTTCAGCACCCGCATGCCCTGGCTTTCCAAAAGTCGAAGCGCCGCTTGATGGATTGCTTCCACCTGATCGTCACTGATCACCTTGATCGGCTCACAGGCCCGAGGCACCTGACCGAACGGGGGCTGCGGTATGGCGCTCGGGGACCTGGCTGGACGGCGCCGGCGCATCAGGGGCTCCTTTCAGGCGCACGTTCCCGGCGTGGGGGCAGGTCCGGCTCACCCAGCAGCCGGGCGAAACGATGGGCGGAATGCACGGCATCGGCGATGGAGGACGGCGTCAGGCAATCGCCGACGCGGGTGAAAGAAATCCCCTGCGCGGTAAGGTCATCGTTCAGCACAGTGTCCGGCAAACGCCCAGTGCAAAGGATCAACGTCCCGCAAGGCAGGGGCTGTTCCCTCCCGGTATAGACGCAGGCCAATGCAACTGCCCCATTCCCCCGCGATTTCAAGGCTTTCAGTGGATGGATCGCGACCCCCGCCTCGATCAGCCGGGCTTGCAGGAAGTCCTGCTCGTTGGTCATCACAGTCCAGGACGAGGCGACTGCGGCGGTCGTCACATAGTGGATTTCATGCCCCTGCGCCGCCAGCTTCTCGGCCAGCGCACCGCCCATGAAGTAGTGCTCATCATCGTAGATGACCACTGGCGCTTGAACGGTGGCCCCCGTGAACACGTCATCCGGCGTCAGCGCCGCAGGATAGTCCCCCGGCCGGATCGCGTAGACCCCAACCCCATCCCGCCGCCAGCGCGACCCCGT